>JAPPII010000032.1 GCA_028820845.1 Candidatus Poribacteria bacterium | reverse complement strand
TATTTCGCAGCTATATTGATCACTGCTAACAAAATGTAAACACTACGTAGACATTCAGGACCGGTGCGGTTAGAAACCGCACCTACCAGGCCGGGGTAAAATGTTCATTTATTTTTCTGGTTTACCATAGTTGGTGATAACCGGTATGGTACGGAAAAGTGAATATGAGAAAGAAAATAGGCGAGGTTAGAAAACCTCGCCTACCTATTTTAAATAGAGGTCGGGAAACCTTGTCCACCTTGGATTAACCGCCTGCTTTAACTTCCCGCCGACGTGGATGGAGTACAAACTCGGTATATCCGTTCGGGAGTTCACATCCTTTAAAAACCAAGTCTAAAGCCGCTTGAAACGCGACACTCTCGTCGTAATTCGGTGCCATGTCCCGATAATTCGGGTCACCGGCGTTCTGTTGGTCAACGATCTTTGCTATGCGTTGGAAAGTTTCGGTTACTTGTTCCTTCGTAACGATCCCTTGGTGGAGCCAATTCGCAATATGTTGACTCGAAATCCGGAGTGTTGCTCGGTCTTCCATCAAACCGACGTTGTTAATATCGGGTATCTTTGAGCAGCCGATACCTTGATCCACCCACCGGACAACATATCCCAAGATACCTTGGGCGTTGTTATCCAACTCACGCTGGATCTCGTCAGTTCGCAGGACGCGTTCCTCTAATAGCGGTGGCGTCAACAGATCCTCCATACTCGCACGCTGCCTTGCGGCTAACTGCTTTATCCAGTTTCCAACGTCAACCCGATGGTAGTGCATCGCATGCAGCGTTGCGGCTGTCGGGGAAGGGACCCATGCAGTTGTTGCCCCAGCTAATGGGTGATTCACCTTCGTCTCAACCATCTCAGCCATTTGGTCGGGTTTCGGCCACATCCCTTTCCCAATCTGAGCGGTGCCGAGGAGTGCCGTCTCAATGCCCATATCAACGTTCCAATCCTCATAAGCGAGCATCCACGGTGCGTCGCGAATCTCCATTTTGGGGATCATCGCTCCAGCTTCCATACTCGTATGGATTTCGTCGCCGGTTCTATCCAAGAACCCAGTATTAATAAAGACGAGTCGTTCCTGTGCCACGCGAATCGACTCTTTGAGATTGACAGTCGTCCGCCGTTCCTCATCCATAATCCCGATTTTAATAGTATTCGTTGGGAGTCCGAGCGCGGATTCTATCCACTCAAACATCCGAATCGTCATATCCACTTCTTCAGGTCCGTGGAACTTCGGCTTGACGATGTAGATACTCCCTGTTTTGCTGTTTGTGTGGAGCCCCTTCCCTTGGACATCATGCATGGCGGCGAAGGAGGTTACCATCGCGTCAAGGATACCTTCTGGGACCTCTTCATCGTCGGCTGTTGTAACGGCATCGGTGTACATGTGGAGTCCAACGTTCCGAATCAGGAGGAGACTCCTACCGGGCAATGTCAATTCGCTTCCATCCGGGGCGGTAAAGGTTTTGTCAGGTGCGAGGCGACGGATCAGCATTTCGCCATTTTTCTCAAACGTCGTCTCCAGCGTCCCTTTCATGATCCCGTTCCAGTTGCTATAGACGCGCACCTTATCCGCTGCATCTACAGCAGCGACAGAATCCTCGCAATCTTGGATCGTCGTGATTGCCGACTCAAGGATAACATCGTAGACACCAGCGGGATGCTCCTTGCCAACGGGATGCGCTCGGTCTATTCGGACCTCAATGTGGAGTCCGTGGTTTCGTAGGAGAATCGCAGTGAGTTTGCCGTTGTCTTCGGTGAAACCTACAAATTTAGTTGGATCCGCCAAACCGACTTCACTGCCATCACGAAGCACTGCGCGTAACTGTTGCCCATCTTGAACGGCTTCAAGGGAAAATTGGGTAACGTCAGAGAAACTACCTGTTTCCAGTCCGGTCATTTCATCCAAAAACTGTTCGGTGTAGGCGATAACTTTTGCACCCCGGATCGGATTATAGGTCGTTCCCATTGTCGCACCCTCTGATTCATCAATCACATCCGTTCCGTAGAGTGCATCGTAGAGGCTTCCCCAACGTGCGTTCGCTGCGTTCAGCGCGTAGCGCGCATTATCGGTTGGGACAACCAGTTGTGGACCTGAGATGAGCGAAATCTCTGTGTCAACGTCCTCGGTAATCACAGTGAAGTCTCGTCCTTCCGGGAGTAGATAGCCTATATCCGTCAGGAACTTTGCATACGCCTCACCGTCAATCGGTTCACCTTTACGTGCCAGATGCCAAGCATCTATCTGTTGCTGGAGGGCATCGCGTTTATCTAAGAGTGCCCTGTTTTCCGGTGCGAACGCTGCTACGATGTCACCAAACGCCTTCCAGAAGGCATCCGGCTCTATCCCAGTTCCAGGCGCGATTTCATCTCTTACCAATGCGTACAAACCTTCATCTATTCTGAGGTTCCCGATTTCAATTCGGTTTCCCATACTCACTTCTCCATTCCAAGGGGCTGCGGGATATTGCTTGTAGGCTTCCCCTACTATAAAGGGCAGGTTTCTGCTAACCGATGCATCGTTGCATCGACAACAAGCATTGCCTCGGTTTTCAATTATCATAGCAATAGGTTTGTAATCTGTCAATTATTTTTTTCGTGGTTGGCAATTAGCAGTTAGCGATTGGCGGTTAGCAAGTTGTCCATAAAATCTTGCGGAATATCCAATACAACTGATATAATAAACACAGATTTAATTCATCAACCCGCAATTGAAAAACCACCTGAAAGGGAAATAGATATACATGAACATTGGAATTATAGGCTGTGGAACCATCAGCAGTGCTTATTTTGAGGGGGCACGAAAAACCGACATTTTAGAAATCAAAGCCTGCGCTGACCTCCGAATGGAGGCGGCACAGGCACAAGCCGAAAGATACAACTCCCACGCATGCAGCGTCGATGAACTCCTCGCAGACCCAGAGATTGAACTGGTCGTCAATCTCACTATTCCGAGAGCACACGTCGAAGTCGGTTTGCAAGTCTTGGAAGCCGGAAAACACGTCTATAGCGAGAAACCGCTCGGTGTGGATGTTGAAAGTGGGAAACAGCTGATTGACACCGCAGCAGAAAAAGGGTTGCAAGTGGGATCAGCACCCGACACCTTCTTCGGGGCAGGGATCCAGACCTCGCGGCAAACGTTAGATGCTGGGAAAATTGGTAGACCGATTGCTGGTACCGCATTTATGTGTGGACATGGACACGAGAGTTGGCATCCGAACCCGGCTTTCTATTACGACATCGGTGGCGGTCCAATGCTGGACATGGGACCCTACTACGTCACCGCGCTCGTTAATATCCTCGGTCCCGTCAAGCGCGTCGCAGCGATTACGACGAAAGCGTTTGAAGAGCGCGTCGCAACGAGTCAAGCCGTGCGTGGCTTACGTATTCCTGTCAAAATCACGACCCACCTCACCGGCACACTTGAATTCCAGAACGGTGCGATTATCACAATGATTATGAGTTTCGATATGTGGCGGCACAGTCTTCCGTGCATCGAAATCTACGGCGAAACCGGCTCAATGACGGTCCCAGATCCAAACGGTTTCGGCGGTCCCGTTAATGTCTGTCCCGCAGGCGGCGATTGGGAAGCAGAGGAAATCCAGTTTCCGAACAACGCCCGGATGATTGGCGTGATTGATATGGTGTCGGCAATCCAATCGGGACGGATGCATCGCGCAAACGGTGCGTTGGCGTATCATGTGTTGGAGGTGATGCTCGCTTTCGATAAATCTTCTGAAACCGGTGAGCACGTTGAGATAAGAAGTACAGCGGAACGTCCTGATCCAATGCCCGTCGGTTTGCAGGAGTGGGAAGTAGATTAAACCAGACATCAAATTTACACTTGGATGCCCGAACTTGTTCGGGAGTGTTTCGATGGCCTGCACCCCCAACAAGTTGGGGCATCCGAAAAAACACCGATTTAAATCTTTAGACTTCATACAACCACGCCATTCTCCCTACAAATTAATCGTAATATAGGTCTCCACACGGAACAGGATCGCCACTGTACCCCAGAAAGTCGTCACGACGAACTCACCCAACACGAGACCGAGGAAAAACGGGGCTGCTTTCCGAAAACCGCCGATGCCGCCATGCTTCGTGATAATCCATTTCAAGATGAAACTCACAAGCAGGGAAAACCAGAAGAAATTCATTGTGAAGGTGCTCGTGACGGCATAACCGGCTTGATGGAACGGCATCCACATCCATCGCGCCCGTAGAAAAGCCAAGAGAATCGCAACGACTGTTCCAACACTGATTGCACTCAGCACGGCGGTATCAGGACCCGCCGGTTGAACGAGTCGTCTACCGAGCCGACTGAAGGTCTCTCTACCTGCCCACGCTGTATAAACGCCGTCTTGATACGAGACGTGTAGGTATGCCCAGATTGTTGCGACGATGCTCACACCGATAGCGATAATCACCGCCTTCGCGAAGGTCTTGTTTTCGATGTTGGCGCGCTCTGCTATCTTCAAACCTTCAAGATGGTGGGGCATCAAGAGGCAATCGTAGGCACGATTGAAAAAGTAGAGATACGCCAATCCTGTCAGATTGCTTGCCCCCAGCTGCTTCGCACCGAACACAGAATACATCATCCTGTCAGGACCGGCATAGTGCTGATCGTGGACGGGTGAACCGAGTTCCGCGCGCATCCGCGTAATTCCCGTCGCCAACCCAAAGAAAAGTCCAAAGAAGGTTGCAATCACCCATAACGACATTCCCATCTTATAGCAGAACCCAATCAGGAAAGCGATACTCACCACCATCCATATCACTGCCGCCCGATAAGAGATCGGTTCATCTCGATCCCTCAGTGCGTTGTTCATACCGAGAAGTCTACGGAGTACCTGCCCTAAGTATCGTCGCGCGCTCCAGATAGCAATCACACCGATACCGAGATATGCCCCGAAAGACTGTTCCTCTGCATAAGGAAACGGTGCCGTTAAACCGACTGCACTGCCTAACACACGAAGTGCTTGCCAATAGAGGTAAAAGAACCAACAGGAGAACGATAACTCCAACGGCATGAAAAAGGCGAGTCCAACGGCGAACGGGTAAATGCCGACGGGAAACCACGTAATCGCATTCCACGGACGGACAGTAAAGAAGTCTGCGATGTCGTAGGCGCGGATACCACTCAGCCGAGGGACCTGCGGAAATAGGTAGTTAACCCCGTTGAGCAGATCGATGGCAGCAGCGACACCAAACCCGATCCACATCGCTTTGCTGCGAAAGAATCCGCTTCCCGGATTCGCCATCGCAAGCGGCAATTGGATCAATGGGTAACTCAACTTCTCATTCTCCGTCCACTGTCTTCGGAAAATAAAGTTGATGCTCAGCATCACGGAAAAGAGCGCAGCGAGGAAGAGTCCCCACCACAACAGCGGCGTTATCCACGCCTCAATGTGCGGGTAGAACGTCGAGCCGCCATCGAAAAAGTTTGCGAGTCCACGCTTATCGCTAACGGATGTCCATGACGGAACATAGTGCCAAAAGAGGGATTGCCAATCGTTTTCGGGGGTTGCGTAGGCGAAGGCGTAACTGATAATCGGGAGGAGTATCTGGACGCACATGTGCCCACCGATAGCAGTCGAGAGGCACAACATGACATAGATTGTTAGGAGTTCACCTGCGGAAAGCGAGAGCTGCGGTGCGTATTTTTTCGTGAAGCGGTTGATGAGTGTCAGCGCGAAGAGGAGTGTGATGGTGTTATAGAGCAGCGAGATCATCGACATGTGCGCGATGTCCCAGCGTAGCCCCATCATCTGCCACATCGCATTCGCGGGAATCAGCACGAGCCCGATGCAAACGGCTTTCAAACTGAGAGGAGAGAATTGACGCTTCACGTAATGCGGAGGCCCCTCGATTTCAGATTTCAACAAACATCACAGTATAGTACTTTTATGGTAAACCTTAGAATTAATTGGACACTCTACACCGGCGAGGTTAGAAACCTTGAAGAAATCCGCAGAAATACCCAAGCAAAGACCTCCAGCAAAAACCCTACCGGGGGAGGGCGAATGTCTATTTGTTTTTCAGGTTTACCATAATTGCTATTCGCTGTTCTTAAGATACCGATAGAGGTCGCTATCTGTCGTCAGAATGAGTTTCGTGCTTTCACCCGTTGTCTGTCGATACGTTTCTAAGGTCTGAATAAAGGCGAAAAACTCCGGGTCTTGCCCGTGTGCTTCGGCGTAGATTTGGATGGCTTGTGCATCGGCATCCCCTTTAATCTGCTCGGCTTCTTTATAGGCTTCAGATTGTATCCGCTCCAACTCCTTCTGCTTCTGTCCCATGATGTCGGCGGCTTCGCCTTCACCCTCTGACTTGTACTTCTCAGAGATCCGTTGACGCTCCGAAATCATTTGGTCAAAGACTTTTTTGCGAACCTCGTCTACATAGTTAATGCGTTTGATCCGAACATCAACGAGTTCGATGCCGAATTGTGGAACGGTTTCTTGGACTTTTTCGAGAACCATCCGTGTAATCTGCTCTCTGCCAATCTGAATCTCTTCTAAAGGTTCACCAGTCTGGCCCTCCTCTCCTTCCAGGACCTCGAGATCGAGACTCAACACCCGATTTGAATCTCGGACGACTTCAATCAGGAGTTGTGCTGTCACCAAATCTCGCGCAGCGGAATCGATAATGTCATCCAAGCGGGACTGTGCGAATACTTCTGTTCCGAGTGCCTGATAGAATTTGAGGGCATCCTTAATACGCCAGCGCGCCGTGGTATCCAACCAGATGAACCTCTTGTCCTTTGTCGGAATCTGATTCGGCGAACCATCCCACTCAAGTACCCGTTTCTCAAAGCGGTGCACCTGCTGAATAAAAGGCGTTTTTATTTTTAATCCAGCCGTGACGATCGGTTGCCCAACAGGACGGCCGAACTCGGTAATCACGACCTGCTCACCTTCATAAACAGTATAGAATACGCCTGACGCAAGCACTACTGCCAGAACCCCAATAATAATCAAGGGTATAAGCACTATTTTCGATTTCATCGGAATACTCCTTATTCTTTGAGTTGCAGGATTGGGATGGGGGTATTGGCGTTCCCGTCAATGACATAAATCTCTTTCACCTGTGGCAACACTTCTCGCATCGCTTCGAGATAGAGTCGGCGCCGGGTAACCTCTTTCGCTTTTTGGTACTCCGAACGGATTGCTTTGAACCGATCGGCATCGCCTTGCGCTTCGTTAACCCGTTTCAGTGCGTAACCTTGTGCCTCCGAAATCCTTTGTGCTGCTACACCTTTGGCTTTCGGAACGGATTGGTTGTAATCGCGCCAGGCCTCGTTGATTAACCGCTCTTTCTCCTGTTTCGCTTCGTTAACGGCGTTAAAGGCGGATTTCACGGCTTCCGGCGGGTTCACATCCTGCAAGGTCACCGTTGTCACATCTAATCCGGTTTGATACATATCCAACAATTGTTGGAGGTGTTGTTCAACTTCCGCCGCGATTTCAATACGTCCGACAGTCAACACTTCCGTGACAATCCGATCCCCAACGACTCGGCTCATGACGGCTTCGGAGAGGTCGCGTAACGTCTGCTGTGGATTCCTCACAGAGAACAGGAACATTTTCGGGTCTTTGACTTTATACTGCACTACCCATTCAACATCGGCGATGCTCAGGTCCCCCGTCAGTAAGAGGGATTCGTCCGAGTAATCACGGGTGTCATACTGCGTACGGACACCGGCTCTAAGGGTGCGAAAACCGAATTCTTCTTTGAAGACTTTTCGGACAGGCACGCTAATGGCTCTCTCAATGCCGAGTGGTAACTTGAAGTGGAGTCCGGGTTCGGCTTGCCGGACAGATTTACCGAACATCAGTACGACTGCAATTTCATCTGCCTCAACTGTATAGAAACTTGTCGCTAAGCACCCTAAAACGATCAAACCCAGAACGGCGTATAAAATCCGCTTCGGAGTAACGAGACGCGTGTAGGGTTGTCGTGTAATCAATTCTTGGAGGTCTTGCACAAGAATGCTCCTTTTTTATTTTTGACGATATTTTTTAAGGAAGGCCCCTATAATCTACCATAGAATAATAAGGCATCTGCTCAAAGCAGTCAAGGAAAAGATTAAATAGCGATTGGCGATTGACAGTCAGCCTGTAACCGCTCCTTTGCCCCGAGGTAGAGAGTTGCTGCGGATATGAAAACGGCTCAAACCAAGTTATTACTGGATTCAAGCCGATTTAGAAAATGTTCGATATGTGCGCTTATCGGGCGTTTTTGATGTGTCCCCATGTAGTTGTGAGCTTGGCTTTAGGGTCTACGGGGGTAAGATTAGCATCGCCGAAGTACTCAATTTCGCCGATTTGAAAGTACGCCCCAGCCGGGTTGGATGCGGTGTCAAAAGTAACATGCCGAAAAAACCGATACCCGGTGGTTTGGACTTCAAAATCTTCGCCTGCTTCAAAAAGGACGACTTGCAGTCGCTGTTCCCAAAAGCTATCCCCATCGTGAGAAAAGATGGTGGTAAAATTCTCGCCGTCGTTTGACCCCTGAACTTCCCACACTGTCGGGTCCCTCGCGGGAACATCGTTGGCTGAGGATACGGTGAAGTGTGTCAATCCGTACGGTGCGTCCAACTCAGCTGTCACGTGTAGCCCCTCCTCGGGAATGCCGCCCCCAAGTCCGCAGCACCATTTGTCATTGCTGGGGCCAAGACGGTTATCGAAGACGTTAAAGGCAAATTCGCCGCCCGCGAACCCGGGTTCATCGTTGGCTGAGAAAATAGCGTTGTAACCGCTATCCGATTCAGGGTCACCATCGTCTTCCGGGTCGGTTAGGTCGCCTCCGAGGAGTGACTCGGTTCCTTCTCCCAAGACTTCCTCCGCCTGTGCTATGTCGATCGGGCTGATAACAAGATAGGCGATCATCAGCATAACTCCTGCTAATACCAGCATAATTTTCATATCGTTCAACCTCCAAAAAAATAAATCTGACGTTTACATGAGTTTCGCGTTAAGTAGGTGCGTTTGAGTGATACCACCCATTTTACGCTACTCATCTTTACTAACCTGTGTTCCACGTAACATATTATTCCATATTCTTATAGAAAATTCAAGATCATTTTAGGGCATTTATGGTGGACCTTAGAATTAATGAGACATTCTCGCTGGCGAGGTTTCCGAATCTCACCAGAGGCACAAACTAACAGTTTATGCTACAAGGCATTCGTGTAGGTGACTGTAGTGCATACGCTTATTTAGACCACAATTTCGCAAAGTTAAGATAAGGTTTGTCGTTGAAATTCCAGTAGATGCTTGTGGATGGGGTTATCCGCCTCAAATACACGCTGCGCTGCCGCAGACAGCTTTCCTTGGGCCGCGGCCTGTTCCACCCAATGGGTGGGAATACCATTTGTCCACTTTTCCGGTTCTGCATCCGGATCGGGCGTTCGATACGCCATAAGGAGTCCCCACCGCGTTGTCGTCCCCGGCTTTCGATAACCAACATAATGCGGCATGTGATGGACAAAGGACACCATGCTTCCGGGCGGTAGCGAGAGGTGTACGATTTCTAAGGGTTTTCTTGTGAAGGCGTGGATCTTACCCTTCAACCACCCTGATTTCATGGCAGCGTCATCATCGGGGCGTTCTGTGCTCCATTTGTACGGAATGCGATAGAGATGCGCGCCAGGAATAATTGCGAGTTCTCCACCATCTTCGAGGGTTGCCCCTTCTGGATAGCAGAGCGTCCGAATACACTGTCGTTTTAGAAATTCAGGGGTAAGGGCGTTTCCAGTCCCAATGGGGTCCTCAACTTCGTACTGCCCCTCCCGATACTGATGGGCATGCCATCGACGCCCTTTTGAACCGATCGCCCGGTTGAGCATAAAACAGTGGTCAAGTATGAATCGGTCTCCGAAAAGTTTTCTGAAGAGTGCCATCATTTGCGGGTGAGCACTGGTTACATCCATGATAAAGTCGTCATATCCGGCGGGGAAGTATTCCGGCATAACGCCTTGCGACTCGAAACCATGTGTGACCAACGCCGCTCCGGGTCCGAATAGCCCGTAGGTGTGCATATATCGCCGCAACTCAGCGGTTCTGAGGAACCCCGGCATTTGCTCTGAACCGCCACAGCAGGCTGCCAGAAACGCCGGTGTGATTTGTTCCGGCAAAGGCGGCGGAAATCCCCGCGCCTGAAAATCGATAGCACTCCACTCCGTATCCATGAGGATCGCATCGTTCATCTGCTGTAACTTCTGCAAGCTCGCTGTCCAGCGTTTACGGGCGGTGTCTGTCAGTATTCCTTCCCACACCCAATATCCATCGCGCTCAAACGTCGCACGATCAAACGCCTGAAGCACTTCTGGTCGTAACAGATCGTCCACACGGTTTTTCGGGGAACAGTTATGCGTAGATAAGGTATCCATTCACGCCTCCTTTGACGCGGAAATTCAAGCTGTTTCGGAATATTCCTCTATTACCAAGTAAGGTAGCCGATAACATCTTCTGGATCAGAAAGGCGTTCCATTAAAACTTCATGCACTGATTGTCGTTAGTTTTCAGCGAAATCCAATCGAATCTGAAACCCCAAGCCTGAGAGAATGCTTTGCAAATTATCCAAGTGAGGTTTCTGTTTAGAGGCAAATATATTCTTAAGATGCTGGGGATTAGCCTGCGTTCGTTGGGCGAGCTTACCAATTCCACCTTGTGCTTCTACAACATCACGCAATGCCATCCAGAGTGCTTCTGTATTCCCATCTGCTTTATAGTCCGCTAAGGCTGCCTCCAAATAATACATCGCAAACTCCGTATCCGCAAGGTCTTTTAAAAGATCATCTCTAAAACTGGTAGTCCGCTCAAGTAGAGTTTCCGTGTTCATTGTCCCTACTCCTTATTTCATTCCAATAGTTTTGAGCTCTTACGATATCCCGTTGTTGCGTCCTTTTCTGTCCACCACAAAGCAGAATAACGATACGAGAAGTAAAAATACCAAAATAGACCCGATATCCCGGGCCGTAATTAATCCTCAGTTCATATAAATCTCTGTTCAACCTTCTACAATCACCAAAGTTTCCCTCTTGTAGGCGTGCAATTCGTCTCTGAACGTTTGCACGTGCTCGTTTATCCCGTAGTTGTGTCAACCACTCGCGGAAAGGGTTACGTCCCTCTGGTGTGATATAGTTCCGGACCTCTCTGGCAACGATTTGCATGTTTTAAGTATAATACATCTGCCGTGCCTTGTCAAATGACACCTTAATCTCTCACAACGCCAAAACTTCATTCAACAAGCCTTCACTTTTCCGCTCCAGTGCCAACAATTCGTCCGTAATTTCTTGCAGTGACCGGAGCGGCGTGTACTGGTAGAAATACCGGCGGTGACCCGTTAAAGACGATGCCAACCCGACTCCCGCGGTCCTCCATCTTAGAGAGTATATGTTGCAAAAACAGCAATGCTCCATCCGAGGCGCGAGGCGTACCGGCGGAGAATCTACCTGTGGCGGTCTGTGCTTCCGCTTTCACAGCATCTGCATCAGACTTCCAATTCACGCCGAAGGGCGGATTTGTAATCATATAATCAAAACGTTGCCCTTGAAATTGGTCGTCGGAAAGACTGGAGCCGTGTCGGATGTTGTTCGGGTCGGCTTTCAGGCGAGAGAGGTCGTACTGGGAGATGTTATAGAAACTGGTGTTTGTCGCACTCAGGATAATCGATGGTAGTCCGTTTTTGGACACTTTGTCCTTAAACTGATTATAGGTATTGATGGCTTTTTCTTTTTGTCCGTCCTCATCTAAGATGCAGTCGAATCGGCGTAGGACGAGGAAAGGGAGGGCAATGTCGCCGTATTCGTTTTGTGCTTCAAAGGGTCAGTTTCAATCTCGCAATCGAGATACTTTTGATTTCAAGAGGAAGGATTTAATAATGACCCGTATGAGTACTAAAGTTTGGACAATATCTGTACGGGCATAATGATCATACAAAGTGCTTTTGATTTTTCTGAAAGTTTCCCATATAGACCCAACTCCCAGAAAAATAAACTGGGATGTGCCAAGGGTCAGCCCCAGCGGGACGAAATGTCTATAGAACACCGTCCTTCCCCAAAACCTAAGCCCAAGCGGGGCGAAATGTGTAGGATATTAAAAAATTATCCAAAGTTTTGTATGAGTAGAACGAAGTTTCAATCTCGTAATCGAGATACTTCTGATTTCAAGCAATTACCGTGCCACCCGCCTCGATAGACCGAGCGGAGTTTCAATCTCGTAATCGAGTTTCTTCTGATTTCAAGTCAATATGCGCGAATTGGTGTGTATAGGGAATCGGTGCCGTTTCAATCTCGTAATCGAGTTTCTTCTGATTTCAAGTGTGGGGCAACCCGTTCTCAAAAGGGTCGAAAGCGCAGGTTTCAATCTCGTAATCGAGTTTCTTCTGATTTCAAGGCAAAAACGCGTGGTACAGGATGCCAACAAAGAACGTTTCAATCTCGTAATCGAGTTTCTTCTGATTTCAAGTTAACATTGTGGCACTGGAGGTACAGTCAATGTACGTTTCAATCTCGTAATCGAGTTTCTTCTGATTTCAAGCTCTGCGGGTGCGCTTTTGCTTTTAATATCATCTCATCATCGTCAAGTTTCAATCTCGTAATCGAGTTTCTTCTGATTTCAAGGCGAGCGGAGCGTAAATCATACCGATGCCGGAGTCTCGGTTTCAATCTCGTAATCGAGTTTCTTCTGATTTCAAGAGGCGTACAAGCACCCCAAGCCCCCGCCATGCCCACAGGTTTCAATCTCGTAATCGAGTTTCTTCTGATTTCAAGAGATGCCCGACTTGAGTAGCCTCCCGAACACACCGGCAGGTTTCAATCTCGTAATCGAGTTTCTTCTGATTTCAAGGCTTCCCCCGAGCGTTCGGGTGTCCCCAGTATCACTGTTTCAATCTCGTAATCGAGTTTCTTCTGATTTCAAGGCGACATTAAAATGCGTCAGTAATGCCTTTACCAACGGTTTCAATCTCGTAATCGAGTTTCTTCTGATTTCAAGAAACCTTTACAAATGATGACCGCGTCGGTTTCATGCGTTTCAATCTCGTAATCGAGTTTCTTCTGATTTCAAGGAAGGAAGCTGATGCCGATAGTTTCTTTTACCTCCATGTTTCAATCTCGTAATCGAGTTTCTTCTGATTTCAAGCCAGAACCTTGACGAACTTACTGAAGGCGTAATTCGTGTTTCAATCTCGTAATCGAGTTTCTTCTGATTTCAAGCCAGCCCATCCGAGAGCGAGGCGAGCATCTTATCAAAGTTTCAATCTCGTAATCGAGTTTCTTCTGATTTCAAGTTCAGTACGTTTTTGCGTGCCACATGAAAAACAAAGTGTTTCAATCTCGTAATCGAGTTTCTTCTGATTTCAAGACCGCTGCCAGCCCAGACTCGACAAAGACCTTGTCCGTCAAGTTTCAATCTCGTAATCGAGTTTCTTCTGATTTCAAGGCTTCATGCGATGCGCCTCGTCGACCGAGATACCGATCGTTTCAATCTCGTAATCGAGTTTCTTCTGATTTCAAGATGAATATTGCGGGTATGTTCGAGGGGTAGCATGTCGGTTTCAATCTCGTAATCGAGTTTCTTCTGATTTCAAGTGAAGCGACAACTTCACTTTGTCCATCCAGACACAAAGGTTTCAATCTCGTAATCGAGTTTCTTCTGATTTCAAGTGACGTTTTCCAACGCCGAACGCGGAATGTTCGAGACGGTTTCAATCTCGTAATCGAGTTTCTTCTGATTTCAAGCACCGGCGCGGTATCGGGTACTGATTGCGTTTCTCGAGTTTCAATCTCGTAATCGAGTTTCTTCTGATTTCAAGTCCGCCTCGTTTGAAGCCTTACCGTGCCTGCCTTAACTATAGGTATTTCTGTGAGCGAGGTATTTTGCCTTGTTCCAATCTCATAATCGAGATACCAAGGAAAGTGCAAAGCACAGGTCATAAGGGTTCCCGCCTCTCCGTGAGCGGTAAGGGTTTTTTGGTTTCCTATCGCTCACAGAATTCATAACACGCATATCTACCTTTCAATTTTACACAATATAAGACTGCTTGTCAAGTCCTTTTTTTAAACCTATCCGGTCAATCTGTTTTTCACACGCCGCGCAGAGATGATAAAAGGTGATTGAGTCCTCTTTAAAATCAATGACCTTCTCCAATCGGCTTTGCAGGCGTAAGAGTGCGCGCCGATCCGTATTACATTCAAAAACACTATACTGGATGCGAGTCCCAAAGTCTTTGAGAATTTTAGCAACGCTGTTCCGACGCTTGTCATCGGCGATGTCATAAGCGACTGTGTAATGCATCAGTGACTCCTCATTCAATTTTTTCCGCTGAAGCCTGTATGGATTGGAAGATTGGAAGGACAGAAGGACGAAGGCACCTCCATCCCTCCATGCTTCCATTCTTTTTTCTGCTCATTCGTGGGTTTTGGAGTTAGCGAATTGTCAGTGGTGCGTATTGATCAATCTCTCCCGTTAGATACTTCGCCAGCAAACGCACCTGTAATTCCATCGCACGCCGAAATGTGAGTTTATACTTAAACACAGGGTGTGTGATAGTCTCATTTTTCCGTGTCTCGTACGCCGCGTAGAATACCTTTCGAGAACGTTCCTTGAGATACCATCCACCGTGGGATTGCGTGAAATCCTCCGGCTTAATACGCCGATTGTTGATTAACGTAATCACAACGGAGTCGGCAATAACCGATCGAAATTCCTCCATCAAATCAAGGGCAAGGCAGGGTTTCCCATACTTAATTTGGTGGAAGAAACCGATGTATGGATCAAGCCCAACTGTCTGAATCGCAGCCATGAGATCCGCTGTCAGTAACGAATAGGCGAAACTCAGCAGGGCGTTTGTCGCGTCTGCGGGTGGCCGACGGCTTCGGCGTTGAAAATCAAACCCCACCTCCGACTTGAGCATAAAACCAAAAGACCCGAAGTATATAGCAGAGGCGTTTCCCTCTACGCCCAGTAATTCTGGAAGTTCAGTTGTGGTGTCAATGCGTTTTTCCATTGCTTTCATCGCTTTAATATTAGCAAGTAAAGGTTCCAATGCAGCGTCTGTACTGTCCGGAGCCTGCCATTTTCGGCGTTGGAGCATCGTCCGCATGTTCGCCACTTTTCCCTGCACAAATGCCTTTGAAAGCGCAAGGCATGCGTCTGGATTATCCGCGACTTTATGCTGTGCATGCCGCAAAAGTGAATTTCGGGACACCTGCGGTGTCAAAGCCCCGTGGTACCGTCCGTATGCAGAGAGAAACACAACAGGAATACCTTCGTGCAAAAGCGTTTGCATCGCAGGCGTGGTGAGGGTGACGTTGCCAGAGATAACCACCTGTCCAAGATGAATGAGCGGAATATCGCGCAACACATCATCCTCTTTGACGACGAGCAGACGTTCCCCTGTCTTTTTGATAGCACAGCCTTGTTCGTCAACATACAGCACATTATCAATGCCGAGTGCGGGCTTTATCCGTTTCGGTCGTTCATCCAATTCGTGAAGATAAGCGACCTCATCGGGTAGACAGATCGGGCGAACGCTGCACCCGTTGCACCGGTTATCGTGGACAGGCTTCGGAATCTCTCTGGAATCAAGCAATCCCCGTGCTTCCGCGACGTACCGCAGTGTTGTTTCGCGGAGTTCCTTGTCAAACGGAACCTTCCGTCGCCGCTTAGAACCGATATAGAAGATATAGCCGTGTGGGATTGAAACACCGGTCTTTTCTTCTAACACCAGTCCCTGCAAACAGAGTTGCACCTGATCGTTAAGCCAATTGCCCGTGCCTGCTTTTTTGAATTCGACTGGATACGGAATACCGTCTTTCTCCTCTACCAGATCGGTGTAACCTGATACACCAAGTGTATCGGAAGCGAGGTACTGCCGTCGGGATACAGTCTTATCTCCTTTTTTCCGATCTTTCACGGCTGTGTGGACATGTTCATGCTTGATTTTGCCCTCTTCAACGTGATCGTTGACAACCTGATGTCCTTCAATAGATTCGTAGTAGAACCGTCGCGGACAAAAAACATAAGTATTTATCTGCGAAAGTGGAATATAGGTTTCTGACATCTGAAATCTCCTTTAATCAACCCTTCGCGTCTGTCCCATCCCCATTGTTGTCTTATAGCCCGTGCCACAATAGAATGCAAAGGCTGCTAAGCAGTTAACAGTTCGGAGCAGCTCGGTGTCAAGTGCATCTTCGGGATAGAAAACACAAGAGCAGGTCCCCACCCATCCGGTCTCAGCGTGTTTCCCGAAGTTGAGTCGCTTCGATGCCGATCTCACGGTCATCACCTGCCCATACTCCGCAACGAATTCGAGGATTTTGGCTTTGTCAAGTTTTATGGGAGCGAAGGCATTCCACTTGTTAATCCAGCTCTGATAGCATCGCACGAGATCAAGATACGCGTCGCTACGGGTTTTCCGTCCGCGCGGTGTCATTCTACGGAAGGCAGTCGGTGAATAGAATCGGAAGCACATCTGGGTATCCGTTGTTGCGGATTGGATGAGTTCGGCGTAGGTTTCGTTCTTGCTCCAACTGCGTTCCTCGGTAGCGTGCGAGACCATCTGTCTGACCTGAAACGCTGCCTCTCCCAAACGGATAGGTGGCATCGCGAGCGTCAAGAATGCTTTTCCGAAGTGTTGAAATAATTCGTCATCAAGGAAGGTGAATCGGAGTTTGCACGCTGTGCCTGCTTTGATGTGACAGAGATTCCCGCGCTTCTCCATCTTCGCGATGAGTGGCGAGACGGTAAAGGGTTTTTGTGCTGCGTGGGCATGAACCGCCGCTGCGACTTCCGGGTTGCTCTTTTTGAGGATAGAGAGGAAGGCTGCGTGGGCATGGTGTCCCATGGTGGGTCGGAGTGTTACGTCGGTTTCGGGTATGAGCGATATGAGTGTGCTGATTGGCATGGGTGGGTCTCCTTATGATGCACCAGCAAAGTAAGCCATGGATGCTGGCAAACAAACATCACCAAATTCCACATATTCGCCGCTAAATCGTGCGTTTTGCAGCAAACTCACTGGTGGCATTGAAATGAGATCGTACAACTCCGGCAAAATAGGGAGGTCGATTGGATTCAAAAGATGTCGACAGGTAAACGTGCCGCGCTTCGGTGTTAAATGAGATTCCACAGCTTTGATCTCTATCCGCGCCTTGCTCATCCACAAACCTAATCGTATCCACTTAGGGAGTTTTTTTTCTAATTCACCGATGATGAAAAACTCAAACTTGCTCTCAGGCGCGAGTTCCTTCGCCTTTCCATAGGAGGGTTTGTTGGTGCGATTCGGGGTTGAGAAAGCACGATGTCGGTTATCCGCGAACTTAAAAGTGTTAATTACATAATCACAACGAATAGGTTTGGCAGGCGTAACGTAAACGCCTGCCTTGTTAATCGGTTGGAGGTCATCTTGATACGTAGGAACACTATCGGCACAATAGTAAGGTCTTTGGATGAATCCAAGTGCATAAGTTAGTGCCCAATTGTGAATGACTTTTTCTGTTTCATAGAGCCGGCCCATTTCACGAGTTGCATAATAGAGCGAGTCATGCAAAATAAGTTGGCACTTTGCGACGTGCATCAGTAACTCCTTACTTCTTCTTTTTCTCACTTTGGATAACACGTTCTGAATACTCAGTAGTCTCCGCGTCTGTTTCTTCAAGGAATGTCCTAAGTTTGTCAGCATCAGTAGTTACAGCAGTCACACAATTCATTAATTCACCAAGATCACTGCCGTGGACATGATGAAAGATGACTCCGTCTTCAGTGAGAAGTTGTGGTATCGCCATTTCGGTATTTTTGATAACTTCGGCTTGATTCAACGGGGTATTTTCCAACTGTTCAGAATCGGAAAGCCTGTCATAGATTGCCTGAGTCAGCTTAAGATTGGAAAAGATTTCTCCATCAGCAAATACAATACCAACAACATGATTGGCAAGCCTACCTGTTCGCGTCGTCTGTGCACCGTATCGTTTTGTCCGCAGCAGATTGTTAAGCACATACGCGAAACTATTGGATGTCACGTCCTTAATAGTAATTACAGAAGGAAAGTAGACCTGCGGGACAATGTGATCCTGTTCCCCAAAACTGGATCTGACTGTGCCCTTTTGGCTCATGTTTCCCTTCTCAAATAGGGCGTTAAATGAGAACTGTTGATGCGATTCATCATAACCACTGATAGAGTAAGCAGTATCCACATAAACCTTTGACTTTTCAGCACCAGCGTTCCCGATAGCAAACCCATAGTAGACACAATCTGGACAGCTCTGACAGAAGTGCTCATTGTAGTCGCAGTACCTGTCTGCTTTATCATTCTGATTCTGTGTGATACCGGTCCGTCGCAGGAGTTCACGTCCAGTCAAACGCTCTGGAGAGGTTTGCTTACGTTTAAACATTGCGAGTCGGATCAATAGTTCTGTTTGTTGCAAACCGCTTTTAACGTTGGCGATGTTTAGAGTTCCATCGGTTTGAAAGACTGGATAGGATTCGGTCTCCCGAACCAAGATAATGTGTGCGTATCGCCCCTCGGGTGCCTTGGGAATCGTATCCAAGAAATAGGTTTCAGGAACAAGCGTTTGGGGAATTTCAATTATTGACATCAGTTGCCTCCTCATTTTTTTCTTTTCGGAATTGTTGCCAGTTCGCCTGATACCAAGCGTTGATACCAGCATTAAGACGGTTCCGGCGGGCGCGCAGAATTGCCCGCTGCCCTTTGTAATCATCCATAAATACTTGGTCATAGAAGTAATTGATCAATGCTTCAATAGCCGCAGACTCCTCTCGTTGGAGCAAACGGGCGAAGCCTTGTGCCCGACTACTTCTAACGCGTTGCATTAGATTGTGAACCTCACCGCGTGCTTCCCATTTTAGGTCAATTGGGTCAATTGTAGGATCACTGTTAATGATGACATCCTCCACTAAAGCGATTACTTTCAATATGCTGTTGGCGTTAAAAGAATCGGGTCCATAGAAATTGAAGCATCTCTCGGCAATGCCTTCAATTAGACTCATTTTGTCACCTCCAAGGGTTTCATAGAATTGCAAATAGCGTTCCGGAATGAATATATCTCCGTCTCTGGGTTTCGGAAAACTATCCCACTTATTTTTTCGGCGAAGTACATCAAGATAGTGGAACACATAGAGTGGATCACTCTCTATATTCCCAGCGACACCATTGAGATGTTGCCACTGCGGTTTAGCTCCGTCGCGAAAAGCATCAATGTTAATGTCGTAGGTAGCTGCGAGCTTTTCTAAACCCGTCTCTATCTCATCAATACGGAGTCTATCTTTTTTCAAAACGTGTGTAACAAAAGAATGTGGAGCATTGAGAACCACCGTCTCTTTAAAATCCTCCGCACTGTGGTAAAGTGGCACTTGCGACTCCGTCACAACAACTTTAGCATTAAAAGCGAGTGTTGAGAGAAGTCCCAGGAACGTGGGCATTGCCCAAGATTCTGTATCGGTTGGTCGCGTGCCAAGGGTTGGAATACCGCAGAAATAGAATGTTGCCAAATCATTTTCACTAAAATCCATTTTGAACAAATTTTCCTTCTCAGTTTCAGGGATTTCAGTGTCAATGATAAATTCATCAAGTTCTACTAAATCAGTTGCAGCACTACCCTTGTGAAGTTTTCGCCGCACATCAAAAAAATTCAAGGATTTCAGGTTTTGATAAGCCTTACCGATAACCTTAGATGTTTCTGACGTAAAGAAATAACTTGGATAAAAATAGAGCCACTTAATTTTGACACTCTCATACCCCGCGCCAATAAGATTCCATCGTGATCGAATCAGAATTTGACGAAGCATCATTTCCAACTTGCACAGTTGGCAAATACCTCTCCTAACTCGACCAGAATTAATCGGACTTTTATGACTAAAAACTTGCGGTGCAAAAATCACGTCTGTTTCGCTAGATTCCTGTGTTTGAAAAACCGATGAACAGAGAGAACATCCTTTATCTGAACCCCTCCCAACTTTTTTTGTATTGGTGTACCGAGTGAGCTCAGTCTGGAAGTCTTGGTGGATGCCTTGATGCCCGTTAATATCAACCGTTTGTTTAACATAGTCCCGCAGCGTAGTAAAGCTATCCGATTGTGGCTGATTCTGGATAGTTTCAGCAAACACCTTAGTAACATGCTTAGCTATTTCCTCAAACAAAGCCCTCATGTCATTTTCATCTTTGCCGCGATTTTGCAAGAGGTACTTACCAGCGACGAAATACCAGGGCAACGGCACCCCCCCCTGACTTGGGATAGATGCAAAGGCTTCTTGCAAGTTATTCACTCCTAAATAAGAAAGAATTTCGTTGGCCACAGCTTCCCGCGACGCGAATTTGCCAAGCAGCTTCTCCACCTCAACGAGATACTCCGCCAACTGATCTACGCGGAGATCGTCTTCAAAATCCAGTGAAATATCCTCAGGAATTTTACCATCCGTTTGAAGCTGCTGGAGCTTTGCCAATCGTTTCCCTGCCGAAGGTGCTTTATCCTGTCGGAGAATCTTAAAGCAGCCTTTTTGGATTAATTCCAACATTTCGTCCGGTTGAAAGAAGGCATCATAATAATCTGCATATTTGAAACCTTTCCCGCCGCGTGTAAATCCGTTTAGATTCTGTCGAAGCCGGGAGGTACAGTATGTCTTGAGCTTCTCTACAACAATCTCAGCAATATCATCTCCTGTTGGGAGTGCTTTGTCATCCAAATTCCGAGATCGCAGATATGTCACACCAGTAGGAAAAAATAAGAACGGTTTCCACCCAAAATTGTCTCGCATCTCCGCAAGCACAGCATTGTTAATGACATTAGTCAGCATCCCTCGATTCTCGGAAACTTTGTGATACGCAAACACAAGTTTTCCACGACTTAAATGAGTAAGCGATTCCGAAATGTCCCGTCTCTCTAAAAAACTTGCGGGATTTTTCATAAAATAAGCGATGAGATCGGAAAACCGGCACATCCTTTTCAAAAACTCATAGCGGTTCCCTGAAAGTTGGCGATCAAAATTTTGTGGGTTGAGATCTGCACCATATTTTACTTGCGTATTCAGGATTAAATAGCCAATGTCCTCACGGTAAGTATTATATTCTGGACAAAAATTATCAAAGTGTAACCGCTCTACCCATTCATCCAGATAGCCATAAAATTCGCGTTTCTCGTTAGCATTAGCAACACTTAATTTTCGGACATTTACCAACTTGTCCAAGTCATGAAGTGTATAAGCAATGAGATAGAGATGTTTCTCAATATCGCTCAAATCCGCTTCAGATTCCCTCATAATCTGCAAGGTTGGAAAAACTCCGTTCAGGATATGCGCCAGCATACTTTGGTCGTCATTGAGCGCGTATTTTTCAACGGAACTCCCTTTTGCCGATCGCAGCGTGTATTCTCTCTGCATTCGGGGTCCTACGATCTCAACGTAATCTTGCAAAACATGATCATTAGCGGGAACTGATCCTTTCAGCAGCGCAATATAAGCGGATTCCTCTTCGACTTCAATTCCGTCATCCGTTAAATCAACCAACTGATCAAGTTGCGTAGGTGTAGGTGTCACTTCGCTGTTATCTTGGTTGTTATCTAACTGATCAAACATTTCAAGTTGCTCAGCCATTATTATTCCTCCCCTGCCCAAATGTAGGGCAACGATTGTAACAAGAGCGCGTCTTTAAAAAAGATAACACTCAGTGGATTCCCTTCGGAGTCAATTAAGCGAGAAATGCCAAAAAGTGGTGGTAGGCGTAAATAGGCTCTCAATTTATCTACTGACTCTTTACGGATCAGACACAAAAGTTTTTTACGCTTGAGTAAACGGTTTATTTTGTTAATGCCTTGGAAATTGCCATCAATCTGAAAGCCTTGACGCACTTTTACTTTGCAATATGCGTCTTCACTAAATCTGCTGAAAATTGCCTTATTGGAGCGTAGCCGCAGTCGTTCAGGTTCAGGACGATACTTTAGCAACCGTAGATAGACATCAACATACTTATACCGATGAGGTTGAATATCTCGTGCTTGAGCGATTTCCATGAAATCGTGCTTATTTATCCATTCAGTCTCAGCATTCCTGAGAATCCATAGCAAATCATAGGTTTTAATTTCACCATCATTTTGATCAAGGATACCACACGTGAAGGGCGTTTCACCGCGAAAGTGAGTTACAACGTTTTCAATGATTTCAGGTCGCTCTTGCGTGATTTTATAATACCACTTTACTCGCTCACCGATGTTCAGCTTGAAGACGTTGTTGTAGGTTTCTGTTAGTTGTTCGCGTAGCGACGCGTAATTATCACGCAACCGCGGGTGTCCCAATATATTAATGACGTGGGCAGGATGTAGCCAACCCCATGAGCGTTGATAGTTCCGAAAATCGTTGGTTGGTGAGAAAATACGTTTATCTTTTTCTTCGTTTCGCATGGAATCTATCAACGAAATTTTGTTGACCTCTTCAGGAATATCAGCTGCTTCTATCCGTTCGGCTACATACTTCGGGAGCAAGGAGTGTGCCACAAAACTGGTAAAGTTAATCTTCGTACCATCATCTTGTTTATACCCTTTGTGCCTCCCAAGACGCCCAAGACGTTGAACCCATGAGCCCGCGTTAAGTGCTTCAAAAATGAGGTAGTTGATCTTGAAATCAACGCCGACATCAACCGTTGATGTTCCGACAAGTAGATCTTTTTCCCGTGCTGATTTTCTGTCCAATTTTCCGGTTAAGCCTGTGATTTCCCCAACACTTGGAAACTCTTTTGCATCGTGACGTTCCGTGAGAAATGCTACAATACGTTTCGCCGATGCGACTGAATCAACAATGATTGCCCCGCGCGACCCAGGATTTTCTGAAAACCAGTTCGCTATTTCCTCATAATGGCTCTGAATCCATGCCTCGGTCTGCCGCCCAATTCCATGAAAGTGAAGGGTAAAAGGTTTGCAAATCTGACTCCAACGCTGTTCGTCGGCATTTTCAAAACGATAGTCCCCTTCAATAATTTTATACCGAAGCCCGGATTGCTTCAAACACTCTAACAGCAGAGGGTTTGGCGTAGCAGAAAGAAAGACAAATTTCTTCCGGTCGCGCGTCCCTCGTGTTTGTTCAATGATGTACAACATCGCAGTTAACACAGAAATCACCTGTGAAACGTCATAGATATGAAATTCGTCAAACAGAAATACATCGTAACAATTCAAGATAGTCTGCAGTAGCCGATCAGGGTTTTGGTGCTCGCTCATGTATTTGAAGTTGGCAATCAGGTTGAAAATATCCGGGTTTGTGAGTAAAACTTCATGTCCTTCTGCCAAAAACTCTATCGCGCCCGCTTGGCTGCCTAACTCCAATTCCGCGCGGAGATCATATAGGTGCTCACTGTACATGCACTCTGGTGTAATATTGCTACTGAACAAACCACAATAAGTTTCTATCTGATCACGCTGGTCACGGATTAACTCATTCGTTGGATACATTGCCAAAACGCGGTGATTGTCAACTAATGCGGGAAGATACGCTGCAAGACTCTTTCCATCACCAGTCACTGCCGTGTTG
Source organism: Candidatus Poribacteria bacterium (assembly GCA_028820845.1). Lineage (NCBI taxonomy): Bacteria > Candidatus Poribacteria > Candidatus Poribacteria bacterium. Next base: position 21,254 of record JAPPII010000032.1, on the reverse strand, counting down.
AAGACAACATCAACGTCAGGATCTCGAATTGCATCAAAAGTTTTAACTTGGTGTTCTCGCAAAGAAAGTCCTGTTGGTATGTCCGCGCTTGGTTCAGATTGAGAGAGTTTAGAGTAGACAGGTAAAACTTTAATAGGGTTCATTCTATTTTCCTACAAACTTAGAGTCTATTACTATGCTTTAATGATACCATATAAAATTTGCGTTTTACGCAAAAGTAAAAAAATCGACTTAAAAATTTGAAAATTCAGCATTTTTTTCAAAAAAAATTAGAAATTATAAGAATTCCTTGACTTTTTTTCTAAAAAAGGTTATACTATTATCATGTAGTTCATTCGCAGAAGTAAAGTAGCAGCCGAAAACTTTGCGTAGGCTGAGCTGCCTGCTGACCGGTCAGTAGGATAGGTTGCCCACCTTCTCACCAAGGTGGTTTTTTGCCCAATCTCAGAAGTAAAATCACAGCCGAAAACTATTACGTAGGTTGAGCTGTCCCCCGGCCGGCCGGGAGAATAGGTTGTCCACTCTCTGACGAGGGTGGTTTTCTGTTTTAAAGTTTAACAAGAATTCCGTCTTTCTCAGCTTGTGAAAGAAGGCCAGCAAGTTGGCTATTCTGATGTTTTCGCGATGCTCCTATACCCCCGGCTAGAGCATCTGCTAATCTTATGAGCGGCTCGTTTTGTCTTTTTCTAATTCCCCTCACATCTCTAACACGACGACACCCTAACCTTCGCAAGCGAACCCTGTAATCGCTGCATTTAGATTCGGTGAGTCCATCAACATGGACGTATATGCGAGAAGCGGAACGGTGTAGTTTATGGACTATTCTTGCAATACCTTCAACTGTTGCGCCGTCATAATCCGTTGTTTGATGGAATTCGCTGTAGAAGAGCGTGACATCAAGAGCAGCGGCTTCTTGGATTGCGGTATGTAGGTAAGTTAAACGCTTATTTTTGTCTGCAGCTGCCCATTTGACCTTGCCTTTGCCCGAGATTTTTTCTAGGGAGGCATAGAATTGGCGTGCCTCATCTCTATTTTCTGCAGCCACTACTGCCCCCGCGACAATGAACAATTTACCTCTTGTGTCTTGCCCAGACTCATCGACCCAGAGATCGATTCGTTTCACTTCTATTGATCCAAGTTTTCTCAACATTCCTTTTGCCTGTTTTATGTGTCATACTTAAAATTCCAATAACTACTAAAAATTAATGATAGCACATTCTTATCCGTATTGCAAATTTTTTTATCTCGTAATCGAGACACTTCTTATCGCCATCTTAAAATGCTTAAAATGTTGGAATGTGGCATACAAAAATTCCAATTTTTCAATCTCGTAATCGAGATACTTCTCGCCAACACTCCAATACTTACTATACACTATTTTATCGGGCTGGTCAATAAAAAACGCAAAAACTTCTACACCCCTTCCAAATTTCCAGAATAGACATTATGCATCCTACGCACAATCTCCTGAAATTCTGATCGAAATTCGGGTGGTTCAAGTACTTCTACTGCATCCCCAAGACTCAACACCCAAAACGTAAATTCCTCTTTCGGCACCTCATAACGGACAATCACCGATCCATCTGAACATCGTTCTATAATCTCTTGCGACCGATGGCGTTCCTTTTCCGTAACGAGATACGCCTTGTGCGCGGCAATCTTGAGCGTTACGCTGAGCGGTTCCCCGCTAAAGAGTTCCCATCGAGAAGCCAAATCCTCGGACAATGAAAAGTCCGCAGGCATTTCAAAGGTTTCATCTGTTAGCGTCACGCTTTGGAAACGCAGGATTTTGAAAGTCAGCGATGTGTTCTCGGATAAATTGGAACGTGCCTCAAGATACCAATCCGATCTCCGGAAAAAGATGGCGTACGGATGAAGGACATGTCTCACAGACTCCATTTTGCCACCCGGTCGATACGCCGCCCGAACCGCCTTTTGTTCGTAAAGTGCCTCCTCCAAAACACGAAAATGTTCCTCAACGTCATTATCACTATCACGCCCATAGGGCTCTACATTCTCAGAGAGATGGAGAGGCTCCTTAACCACATCGCTGTTGTTGACACGCTCAAGTTGCGCGGGACCATCCTTCTCTAATTTTGATTGGATGTGTTCAGCAAGGGACGTGTCAAGTTTTTCCAAAACCCTTTTGAGAGATGCCTCAAAACGCTGTTCTTTTGCAAGCGGCGAAGCCGTAATCACTAATTCCAGAACCTGTGCTTCTTCCGAGTCGATACGGGGCCAGCGCAGTGGACGGGTTGCCTCAATCCAATAGGAACCCCTATCCTTTTTCAGTTCGTAGAAATCTCCGATAACTTTCAGATCCTCATAGATACGCGTCATATCAACGTCATAGAGTCTTGCTAACTCTCGTACCTTAATACCACGTGTTGTTTTTTCGAGACGATCGATTAGGCTCAAGATACGCCGTAGCTGTTTCCTACCATCACTATAGCCCATACTGCCCCCTTATAAATAGCTGTAAGAACTGTCCCGACCCAAGAGAAACAAGAATTAGTTATGATTGTATCAAGTATAACAGAAAAAGAACCCTGAACGCAACATTCCCTTAGAGCTGTTCAGAACCATTCAATTGTCAGTTTTTTTATGCATTTCCGCGTAGGGATCGCGAGCACAGCTCGCTCCTACAGAAGAAAATATTCACAAAAATAAAGTAAATATGTAAAACTAAACGATCCTGACTGCTGACCGCTAATCACTTGACGAAAAATGCTTTTTTGCGTATAATCGAACACAGTATGACACAAGGCATCTTCGTTACAGGTACAGGAACAGAAATCGGGAAAACCGTTATCGCGGGTGGGTTCGCTGCATCCCTCAAAGAAGCCGGGACAAACGTCGGCGTGATGAAGCCCATCAGCACAGGCGATACCGCTGATGCTCAGTTCCTCAAACACGCCGCTCAGATTGATGACGAACTTTCCGCAATCAACCCTATCTTCCTCCGACATCCGTTGGCACCGTCCGTGGCAGCGCGGATCGAAGAGAAAGAAATCAATCTCTCAGACATCGAGTCGGCTTTCGCAGCACTTCAACGGAAATACAACTTTCTCATCGTGGAAGGGGTCGGAGGGATCGCAGTGCCGATTCTGGACGACTTCCTTGTGGCACATCTCATCAATACACTGCAATTGCCGATACTCATCGTCGCGCAGGTCGGATTGGGCACCCTGAATCATACACTCCTGACTGTCGGGTTCGCGAGGCAGTTCAACATCCAAATTGCTGGGATCGTCCTCAACGGCTTGCGTCCAGAGATCGCGGGACTCGCTGAAGCGACAAACCCGTTGGAAATTGAACGGTTGACGGATGTGCCAGTGATAGGGGTCGTCCCTTATGAAAAGAAGTTAGGGACGGCTTATCCAGATTTAACGTTTTTAGCAGAATTCATGAACCAGCATATCGCATGGCGGAAATTAGGAATACTTTGATGATACATACCGCAATTGTGCTCGCCGCAGGATTAGGACGTAAGGTATGGCCCTACGGGGAATTTCGACAGAAATGTACGATCCCCGTCGCCAACAAACCGATCGTGCGTCGAGTTGTAGAGAATTTGGTCGAAGTCGGGTGTGAACGCATTATCGTTGTCGTCGGGCATCACGCACAACAGGTACGGGGTGCCGTTGCCGATATACCAAACGTCGTTTTTGTTACACAACACCCCCTCGACGGCACTGCAAACGCAGTGTTAACCGCCTCAGAACACCTCGAAAATGAACCTTTCCTCGTCGTTTACGGCGATATTGTAACCACTTCTGAAAACCTACGCACTGTAATTAGCGACTTTTGCGCCCACGACGTAGCAGCTGCAGCATTGGTACAACCCCTCGGTAGCGAAGACGCAAGCGATTGGCTCTGTGCTGGCATTGATACCGGGGGTACCGAAGACCAAAACCTCTCAAAACTGACCGGTATCGAAGGACACCCACGCGGGGGTTCACATCGGCTCTGCGGCGTGTACGCTTTTCGGAGTAGCGCGACTTCTTATCTCTTAAGGAATCCAGGAATAGTCACAAGGGTCCCAGTCGGTGGGATGCCGCCGCCTGAATCCGAAATCGCCCAATCCCTACAACTTATGATTGACGACGGCAGAGCGGTGCTGGCAATTCAGACCAACGAGTTCTGCGTCGATGTCGATAAACCGTGGCACGTGCTGGAAGCAAACACGCGGATGGTTGACTATCTGGCGAAACAGGTCACGGCAGATCAGATCGCTCCCGGCGCGTCGATTTCCGATGCGGCGGACATCAATGGACACGTCGTTTTAGGAAAAAACTCTGTGATTGGTCCGCGCGTCGTTGTCAACGGCACACTCATTGCAGGCGCGAACAACAACATTACAAACGGGGCAATCTTACACGGAAACATCTTCGTCGGAGATCAGTGTAGGATTAGCGATTATTGCGATGTCGGTAGCAGCACCATCGGAAATCGGTGTATTATTGGGCACGGTGCCGAGATGGCGGGGGTCTTGTTCGATAAGGTTTATCTCTATCACTACTGTGAGATGTCCGGGGTCTTCGGATGCGCCACGGACATCGGTGCTGCAACGGTATGCGGAACGCTCCGATTCGACGACAAGGATACCGCAATACAGGTAGAGGGACGTTACGAGGTGCCGCCATCGGGGGCAAACGCAACCTATATGGGCGATTATTGCCGGACGGGTGTGAACGCGATTCTTATGCCGGGGAGACGCATCGGTTCTTATAGCGTCGTTGGACCGGGGGTCATTTTATACGACGATGTACCGAGCAAAACGATAGTGATGGCGAAACAGGAATTGATTACAAAACCGTGGGGACCTGAGCGTTACGGATGGTAGCCAGCCGTTAGCGGTCAGGATTAAGGGGTAAGGAGCTCCTTGAGCAGGTTGACGAGTTCATCGTTACCCGCGGCGAGTTCAAAGACGCGTTTGATTTTCTCTTCCCGGTTCGTCTCGGTTTGAGATGTCCCCTCAGGGTCCCAGAGCACCTCAATTTCTTTTGGATTCAGCCGATCGTAGGTAATCTTAGCGAGAGAGAAAGGATAGTTCTCAGGAATGAGAACGATCCAGTCGATAGTTTCACCACGGGCGGAGTATTGTCTATCTACAGTGAGTTTCGATTCCTGATGCGGTACGTTCTTTTTAATCCACTGTTTACGACCGAGCGTATCCGTCTCAAAATGGCCGACTTCCAGCCAATTGCGTCCTGCGCCGTTCGGTTTCGTGGTAATTTCAATCCGTGGCATATTCTTCGTTTCTCCGTCTTGAGAATTCCAGTAGTTAGATACACAAGTTTCATGGAGCAATTTTAACACGTTTGCTGAAAAAAGTCAAGGATATGGATTCGGAATTGTTGCCGATTCCACTTGACTTAATCAGCAGATACAAGGTAAAATAGCGTAAAATATACCGATATGTGAAGAAAAAATGACGTTTTTTTTGCTCAAATAACAACTTAGCGTACAATAGTATAAAATAAATTTGCTTTTTTTTCAAAAATAGGTATAATTGTACAAGGGGATAGTATACCAACCCAACAGTACACTAACATTGGCGTTTTTAAGTCAGTCTGAAGGGACAACTTCAACATGAAAGTGGAAATGAGATACGGCACTGGCACGTTACCGATGGAGATTCCTGAGGAGAATGTTGCTGGGATCCTTGAGATTGCAGAAAGTGTTCCACTGTCGGATGAAAACGGAGCGGTTCGGGAGGCAATCGCGCGTCCCATCGCCTCACCGCCCTTGGCTGAATTAGCCGGAGGTCGCGAATCGGCTTGTATTGTGATCTCCGACATAACTCGCCCCGTACCCAACAAAGTGATCCTCCCTCCACTGTTGGAAGTACTTGAAGCGTCAGGTATCCCCCGCGAAAAAATCACTATTCTTATCGCCACTGGTATCCACCGTCCAAATAATGCGGAAGAACTCGAAACGATGGTTGGCTCCGATATTATGGAGACCTACCGAATCGTCAACCACTTCTCGCAGCAGACAGAAACGCAGGCGTATTTAGGCAAAACTGAGAACGGCACTCCCGTTTATATCAATAAAACCTATCTTGAATCGGACCTGAAAGTCATCACCGGATTGATTGAACCGCACTTAATGGCAGGCTATTCTGGGGGCAGAAAGGCAATCTGCCCAGGCATCGCGTCCGTTGAAACGATGAAGGTGATGCACGGTCCCGAACTGATGGAGCACCCGAAGTCGGCTGTCGGCATCTTGGACGGAAACCCGTTCCACAAAGAAGCGACAGAAATCGCACTGATGGCTGGCGTTGACTTTAATCTGAACGTAGCGATTGATAAGCAGCGCAGTATCACAGGCATTTTCGCCGGTGACATGGTTAAATCTCATCTTGTCGGCGCGGCGTTCGTCGAAAAACAGGCGAAGGTCACACTTCCTGCCTCCGCAGACGCTGTCGTCGTGTCGAGTGCGGGTTACCCGCTGGATTCAACATTCTATCAAGCGATCAAAGGCTTGTTGACGGCTGTTGAGGTCGTCAAACAGGGCGGTAGTATCTTGCTTGTGGCAGCGTGCAGTGAAGGGATCGGCAGCAAGCCGTTCACAGACTTAATTTTTAAGACCGACGATCTCACTGCGTTTGTGCAGGGACTTTACAATCCAGCAAACTTCGTCATTGATCAGTGGCAGCTCGAAGAATTGGCAAAAGTTGCCAGGAAAGCTGACATCTATTTCTATACCGATGGGATTCCGTATCACCAACGATCCAAACTATTTGTGCATCCGCTGAAGACCCCCCAAGAGGGTATCGAAGAAATCTTAGACCGTTACGGAGCAGATGCCCAAATTGCCGTGATTCCAGAGGGTCCCTATGTCTTAGCACAGTTGGAAGATTCCTAATACACCATAGAAAATAGCAATCAATAGATCGTCTCTACTGAGGAAGTCCCCTCAACATCATTGAGTTGAGATTTAAGTAGCAAATGGCAAATTCAATTGTAGCACTCAGAGCATATAGAGACGGTTTGCATTTAATTATCAAACCGCATCTCTCTATAATAGAGATTGAAGAGGCTATTCAAGAAGAAATTTCTCGGATGAATCGCCCGTTAAATGGGACATCTCTTCAGATTGATCTCAAGGGGCCGACCTTGCAAGAGGAGGAAATGGCGTATCTCCGGTCAAAACTTAAGGAGGTCTACAATGTAACAGTGCGAGACTTCATGATAGTCTCCGAAGAGCCGCCGCCGCCACCTATTGCCGCTGCACCCACAACGCATATCGTAACACAAGTGGTGAATCCACCAGACAGCCGCGAGAGCGAACCGTCTCGGATTGTTCCTTACACAATTCGGTCGGGTCAAACAGAGGAGTTCCCCCAAGGGAGTTTGATTATCTATGGGGATGTCAACTCGGGTGCTGAAGTGAGAGCGGGCGGTGATATTGTTGTTTTGGGAGCATTGCGGGGTAACGCGCATGCAGGAATGAACGGCAGACTCTCAGCGGTCATCATTGCTATGCATTTAGTACCGCTGCAGCTTCAAATCAGTAATTATTTCAACCGTATACCTATTGGCAAAAAATCCCGAGGTTACCCAGAAATTGCGCGCATCGGGAAAGAAGATATGATTATTGTTGAAAGGTTTGTCAAGTTTTAACAAAGGAGATATCGGTTATGGGAAGAGTAATCGTAGTAACATCAGGAAAGGGAGGTGTCGGAAAAACAACCTCTACAGCGAATTTAGGGACAGCCCTCGCGCTTCTCGGTAAAACAGTCGTTGTTGTTGATGCGGATGTCGGGCTCCGAAATCTTGATATCGTGATGGGGCTTGAGAGTCGAATCGTTTACACTTCAATGGATGTCATTGATAAACAGTGCGAACTTGCGAAAGCACTGGTTAGAGATCGAAGGGTTGACGGTCTCACGCTTCTGGCAGCCTCACAAAAAAACAATAAGAACGATGTCCAACCTGCACAGATGAAAGCGATTTGTGATAAGTTGCGTTCAACGCACGATTTTGTCCTTGTTGACTCGCCTGCTGGTATTGAACGCGGTTTCAGCAATGCCTCCGCAGGTGCTGATGAAGCAATCGTGGTCACGACCCCAGATGTTTCCGCTATTCGGGATGCTGACCGCATTATCGGTTTGCTACAACATGCAAGAATTGAGCCGATTAATCTCGTACTCAATCGTTTTTCGCCGGAACTTGTCGGAAATGGGAGTATGATGGATCAAGCCGATGTTATAGACATCCTGAATATTGACCTCTTAGGTATCGTCCCGGAAGACACAGGTGTCATCACTTCTACAAATCGGGGGATCCCTCTTGTCTATGAAGAACACTCCGCCGGGGCACAAGCATATATGCGCATCGCACGACGGTTGACTGGACAGCAGATTCCGATCCCAGACTTAGAACAGAAAGGTCTGTTCACCAGCATTCTCAACTGGTTCACGAGAAAAACTTAAGGAGTCCGTACATGAATATAAGCATCCGACAACTATTCGGGCGCAAATCAAAATCAAGCAGCATCGCCAAACAGCGCTTGAAGCTCGTCATTACACAAGACCGATTCGATGTCGATGACCGCATGATGATGCGGCTACAACATGAATTGACAGAGGTATTAGCAAAGTACTTTGAATTTTCGATGAACTCTGTACAGGTATCCTTGAAACATGAAGGCAACTCTTGCACACTCGTGGCGGACTTCCCCTACAAGGAAGTACACGAAATGCGTGTGAATCGGTGAGTGCCTTTTGGCAAATTAACGCGTTGAGACGGCGCACGACAGGAAATTGCAACTCCTATTTAACTGTATCAGAGAATCAATTCATAGATGGCCTTTGCGACTCCGTTATCGTCATTCGTTCCTGTGATATAATCTGCGCAGGCACGAACCGGGGGGACTCCGTTTGCCATTGCTATGCCGAAGCCAGCAGTCTTGATCAGACTTTCATCGTTGTAACTATCTCCAAAAGCAACAACCGTATCCATGGGGATGTCAAAACGATTGGCAAGTGCGGAAAGTGCTCGACCCTTTGTAACTTCTGGATTCATAAATTCAATATATTCTGGTTGGGTCTGTGTGACGTAAAGTTTTCCTGCGTAATCGTTTTGAAAATCGCTCAAAAGTGAAGGCAATTCTTCGGACGTGTGAATAATCAGCAGTTTCGTCGGCGTTTCCCCTGCCAATTCGCGTAAGTCGCCAACCGGTGTCGCTGGCACGCCAGTGCGCACCTCGTAAAGATCACTCCACGCATTGCGTTCAGCCACATAAAGTTCATCATTCAAACAGAAATTGAGATGCAGATGGTGTCGCCTACAAGCAGCAACGACTTCCATTGCATAATCTGCTGGCACGGGTGTGTGATGATAAACCTCACCGGTCGTGGCGTGCTGTACCATGCCGCCGTTATACGAAATAATAGGGTTTTCTAAACCGATTTGGTCGCTAATCGGTTGCATAGAACGGTGCATCCTTCCCGACACTAAAACGACAAGAATAGCATTCGCCGTGAGGTTACGGAGCGCGTCGCAGTTCTCAGTAGATAACGCGTGTTCACTGTTCAGGAGTGTCCCATCTAAATCAAAGGCTGCCAATCGACATGGGATTTTCGCGCCTTCACTTTCCATTCTCTTTTCCTCCATTTATTCGCGGTTCGCGATTTGCGGTCCGCTATTCGTGGTTCGCTATTCGTGGTTCGCTATTCGCGGTATGCGGTTCGCGATTTGCGGTCCGCTATTCACGAAAGCACTTGCTCTGTCTTCCGATCAAAGAGATGTATTTCGGTTTCACTGAAATCCAACCAGATGGTATCGCCGACTGCAACACGGAACGTCGGGTGGGTTCGCACACGCAGTAAAATCGGTTCTTGTGTCTCTGGATGTGTACCGAGACGAATATCAAGAACGTTCACCGCGCCGAGGGGTTCAACAAGGTGAACATCGGCAGCAATTTTTTGCACATCGGGTTGATTGTCAGCAGTGACGTGCTCAGGACGGATGCCGAAGACTAAGCCGTTCTCTTGTGCATCGGCACTGAGGGTCGCTTGTCTTTCAGATGATAGCGGTAGATAAACATCGGTGTGACTGAGCTGCAGGACAGGCGCGCCCTCCCGTGCCGTGAGTTCAGCGTCAAGGAGGTTCATTGTTGGCATCCCCATAAATCCGGCAACGAAGAGGCTTTCGGGCCTGTTATAGACTTCGTAGGGTGTTCCGATTTGCTGTAGGACCCCGTGATGGATGACGGCTATCCTGTCAGCCAAAGACATCGCCTCAACTTGGTCGTGGGTCACAAAGATCGTTGTTGCCCCGATTTCGTGTTGGAGTCGTTTAATCTCGGCACGCGTGTCAACCCGGATCTTGGCATCTAAATTCGCCATCGGTTCATCAAGGAGATAGACCTTCGGTTGTCGAACCATGGCGCGTCCGAGTGCGACGCGTTGCATCTCCCCACCACTGAGGACGCTCGGTTTCCGATTCAGCATATCGGATATTTGCAAAATCTCTGCAACGCGCTTGACCTGCGTATCAATATCTGATTTTGAGACCTTTACGGCTTTAAGCGGAAAAGCGATGTTATCGTAGACGGTCAGATGCGGATAGAGGGCATAGAACTGGAAAACGAAAGCTATATCCCGGTCTGAAGGCGAAAGATCGTTGACGCGTTGACCATCAATGAAAATATCACCCTCTTCGGGATGCTCCAAGCCTGCGATGAGACGGAGCGTCGTAGTTTTACCGCAGCCTGAGGGACCGAGAAAGACGACGAACTCCTTGTCCTGAATCTCCAAGTTAAAATCTCTGACGGCGACAAAATCACCGAAGCGTTTTAGGATATTTTCAAGTTTGATATGTGCCATTATTTATTCGTTGCATGCCAAACAATTACCACACGGCTAAAGACTGAATGAAGGCACTCTGCATCAAAAAGTGCATGACTGCCCCCGAAACCAACGGGACCGTCAAGTTATCGTCAATCGGGAACGGAAGCATCTCTACGACTGTGGCAACTAATGCGCCGATAATCCCGATAACAGGATGTAATTTGATGAGGGCGATTGCAGCACAAACGACGAAACACGCAGCACTGCCTTCTAAACTTTTTGTGCCAAGAAGTTTCGTCCGCCCCCACTTTTTTCCTACCAGTGCGGCTGCGAGGTCCCCAAGGACCATGAAAAAGATACAGACAACAGCCAGCGTCTTACTAAAAAAAAGGATACACAAGAACGCGCTGATGATGTAATAGGTCGCGCCCGTCATCGCGCCCCTCCGTTCATGGCTACGGAGCATAGGCGCGAAAATTTGCAAAAAGAAACCCCCAAAACTCGGGGAAAACCATTTTACCAATTCTACGGCAATCGCGATTCCCGTCAATATGCCGACAAAAATTAACATCGTCGACTTATCAAGAAAAAAATAGATAACCGGTAAGATCAGTCCTGATAAATGAATGCTTTTCCGAAGGAGTTCGGTTAACATGAATTCGTCTCCATAGCACCTGATCGCCCATTTTTCAGGATTCCTGAAAGAAACAAAAAATCGCGGACGTTCGGCTTAACTATTATAGGATTTATGCGAGGAAATAGCAAGGGAAAATAGACAGCCATCAGGGCGTTCCGCTGCGCAAATCAACGGTATGAATGCCTTAATGGCATTCACCGCACTTTCAGCCATCAGGGCGCTGCGCTTTTAGCAATCCGTCGGATCTGCGTTACGGTGCTGCGCTTTCAACTTTGCCTGTAACAAGATGCTCCGACTCATACCCGACCCCTGAAAGGTTTTCGCAGAAAACCGACCTGACTGCTGAACGCTAAAGAATTACTTTTTAACAAAAAAATAACACAATTTTGTATCATTCACAGATTACAATTTTTCTACCATTGGAACAGCATTGAGAATAGAAATGTTGGTGAAACACCATTCGCGCGTTCTATGTGAAAGTAACGAAGGACGGATTGTCAAATCCGTCCAAGCGCGCCGGATAAACAAATTTACAAAATAGAAAGGATTTTAATAGGGGTTAATCAACGATAAGAAATGAGAGGACTTCTAAATATGGGCTGCCAAACTCCACGCTTTAGGGAGCACTTCTACCTCGGCTTGCTGCTTTTGATCCTTGGGATGTCGTTCGGGCTTGGGGACGTAAGCGCCGCCGACTCAGAAACGCAACAAGTCGTCAAAATAACAGGTAGTGTTGTCGATAGTGAAACCCAAGAGCCGCTGGCTGGCGTAACCGTTCGGGTTATAGATACACAGATTCTGGTAACAACCGATGAAGCAGGTACATTTTCATTTGAATTGCCAAGTGGTACCCACAGAATTCAGGCAACCGCGCCGTTTTACAATAGTTATGTAATATCGGATTTTCAGGTCAACGTGGCAGAAGCACCACAGCCCGTGCAAATATTACTGGTGCCGCAAGTGGTCAAACTTGACGCGATTAAGATGCCCGTCCAGTTAAGCCAGGCGAGTGAGCGCGGCCTCCTTGAACAACGGATGCGTAGATCGCGAATTGAGGATAGCATTAGTACAGAAGAAATTAGCCGCCTGCCAGCGTCTTCTGCGGGTGAGGCGATAAAACGGGTAACAGGTGTTAGTATTGTCGGCGGTCGTTATGTATTTGTCCGCGGCTTGGGAGAACGTTACAGCAATACGCTCCTTAACAATGTCGAGATTCCGAGTCCTGAACCGAACCGACGGGTCGTGCCGATGGATATATTCCCGGCAAGCCTTCTGGCGAGTTTACAGACGGTGAAAACCTTCTCACCCGATCAGCCTGGCGGTTTCGCGGGCGGCTCGGTTCAAGTTTTCACCAAAGATTTTCCCGAAGAACTGATGATGTCGCTATCAATGTCGAGCGGTTTTAACACACAAGCGACAGGCGAAGACGGTTTAACGTACCCGGGCGGTGGTCTCGATTTTCTCGGGTTCGACGACGGTTCGCGAGCGCTGCCGTCTATCGTCGAAACGCGTGCGGCGGGTTTACCCATCCGGGAACGCGGTCGTTTTACGCCGTTAGGATTCACCGCCGAACAGATTCAAGAGTTCGGACAATCGTTTGACAACGTCTGGTCCCCGGAACGACAATCCATCCCAGTTAACCAAGGTTACAAATTCAGTCTCGGCAATAGTAATACCCTTTTGGGTAAAGAGTTCGGCTATTTAGGGGTTATCTCTTACGGGAATAGCCATAGTTACGGCACACAGGTGCGCAACGCCTTCCGTATCGGTCTCAACGAGACGCTTTCACCCGTGACTTCCTATAAGGTTGAACGGAGTGGCAATGAAGTAGACTGGGGGAGTGTGTTGAACGGAAGTCTACGGTTCTCCCCGCAACATCAAGTCAGCGTCCGGACGCTTTTCACACATACCGCTGAAGATGAGACGCGGACATGGGAAGGCTTCAATGCCGATAGAAATACGGATATGCGGAGTACGCGGCTGCGCTATGTTGAACGTCAACTCTTCTCAGGGCAACTCGCTGGCACACACGACTTCAATTTCGGTGAACCTGAACTGGCGGAGGGTCCAGAGCAGCCGGATGCCTCTATGGAGTGGCGGCTTACATATTCCCGTGCTTCGCGAGATGAACCGGATACCCGCGAAAATATCTACGAAGATCGCGGCGACGGCACCTACACCTTCCGCGACGTTACACACAGCGGTAGCAGATTCTTCTTCGACCTTGAAGACGACGAATACAACGCCCGTGCTGATTGGAAGATTCCGATCGGTGCTGAAGGGCTCTTCAAATTTGGTGGACTCCTCCGGGACAGATCCCGTACGTTTGATGCCCGTCGCTTCAGGTTCCTGCCTTCTGACCAGGTAGATACGACGGTCGATCTATCTGCACAACCGGAAGTCCTTTTCCAAACCCAAAACATTGCCCCTCGCGTCTTTGAATTACGAGAATCAACGCGTGCGACTGATAACTACCTCGCAGATCACGCTATCTACGCAGGCTACCTGATGCTTGATATGCCGATTCGCGCGAAATGGCAGTTCATGATGGGAACACGATTGGAATCTTCAGCGCAAAAGGTCACGACCTACGATCCATTCTCCGCCTCCGCGCAACCGATTGTAGCGGTTTTGGAAACGCTCGACTTACTGCCGGGTGCGAACTTAACGTATCGCTTAACAGAACGGATGAACTTGCGTCTCGCGGCATCTCGGACGATCACACGTCCGGATTTCCGAGAACTGGCTCCGTTTGAATTTACAGATTTCGTCGGTGGTAGAACAATCCTCGGTAACCCAGAACTCGAGCGGACGCAGATCGATAACTACGATTTCCGCTGGGAGGCTTTTCCACAGATAGGTGGTGTTTTAGCCGTGAGTGCCTTCTATAAACGATTCCAGAAACCGATTGAGCAGATTGTGCAACCCCAGGCAGAAGTTCGGATTACTTATGAAAATGCTGATGCCGCGAACAATTACGGACTGGAGTTAGAAGCCCGTCAGAATTTGGGCGTGATTACACCAGCACTGAGCAACTTCTCGATTAACACAAACGCAGCGTTAATCTCCTCGCAGGTGGTACTCCCAGATGTCGGTATTCAAACCTCCTCTGAGCGTCCACTACAGGGTCAGTGTCCTTACATTGTCAACGTGTCTATCGGTTATGAAGCCCCGAACTGGGGTATTTCAAGCGCGATTGCGTATAACATCTTTGGACGTAGGCTCTCTGAAGTGGGGAACCACGGTGTCCCGGATGTCTACGAACAACCGCGCGGTCAACTGGACGTGAGTTTCAGTCGGGTCGTTGCTGATTACTTCAAGGTTAGTTTTTCGGCGAAAAACTTACTCGATCCCTATGTCTTTTTTAGGCAAGGTGAAGAAACTTATGTTCAGTATAAATTGGGCAGAGCGTTCTCGTTTGGGGTAAGTTACGATTTGTAATCGGTGCCTGACTATTCAATCAGTTAGGGATAAAAAAACAAAAAAGGAGCTTAGTTAGCTAATGTTAAATATTGGGTCGACCCCCGCATCCACAGGGACAAAGGGTCTATATCAAAACTATCTTTTTCAGGTAATAGCCATTTTCGCCATCGGATTGACGTTGGCGTTCGCCGGTTGTGGTAGCGATGAAGAAAATACTGAAAATACCGAAGCAGCATTAGTCCCTGAAGAAACTATTATTGAGGTCGATGGACGACAAGTAGTGATACTGGAAGGTAGACTAAATGCGGATAAAACGCTCACATCGGCTTACGATTACCTCCTACGCGGTGCTGTATTTGTTGAAGGCGGTGCGACCTTAACCATCGAGGCTGGCGTTCAAATTTTTGGTGAGCAAGCGACCAATGGCACACTCATCATCGCCCAAGGTTCAAAAATTATGGCACAGGGTACAGCGGATGCCCCGATTGTTATGTCCAGTGATGCGGCTATCGGCAGCCGGGCGCGTGGGCAGTGGGGCGGTTTGATTGTCAATGGGAACGCCCCGACGAACCAAGGTGTAACGTTCGGTGAAGGGGACACGGGTGCGTTCGGCGGAAATAACCCTGCGGATAGCAGCGGTGTGCTGCGTTACGTCCGTGTTGAGTATGCAGGTATTGAGTTTAGCCCTGATAACGAACTAAACGGCATCGCCTTCCAAGGCGTTGGATCGGGTACAATCGTTGAGAACGTCCAAGTCCACATGAACCAAGACGACGGCGTTGAAATGTTCGGCGGCACTGTCAACCTTAAATACGTCATTGTTACAGGGGCGCGCGATGACTCCTTCGACTGGACAGATGGTTGGACGGGTAAAGCGCAATTCCTCGTGGTACAGCAGTATGGTGATGATGCCGATAACGGTTTTGAAGTTGATAACAGCAGTAAAGATAACGAAGCGACACCGCGTTCCGCTGCGACGATCTACAACGCCACGCTCGTCGGTGACCCATCAGGCCCTGAAAGCGATAACGGTATGCTGATTCGTGAAGGTGCCGCTGGCACATTCGCAAATTTCATTGTTACTGGATTCAATAAAGTCGGTCTTGATATCAACAACGCAGCGACGCATGCCCAAGCAAATAGTGGGAAACTGGTTGTCAAAAACAGTATCTTCTTTGAGAACGGCAAAGGCAATTTCGGCGACGAAAAAGACAACGACGGTTTTGATGAAGCCGCTTTCGCAGCCGCCAACTACAACGAAGAGACGGATCCGAACTTGGCAGCACCCTTCAATAAGAGTGCTCCCAATTTCACACCCGGTGCGGGTGCCGTCGCGGTTTCTCCCGCAGCCCCACCCGCTGATGGTTTCTTTGAAAACGTTAACTTCATCGGGGGCGTGAGCCCGTCCAACAACTGGACAACCGGATGGACAACGAGTGCACAGAATTAGGAAACGCACTATTTTTTTTCTATCTCACATCTTTCTAATCCTGCTTTTCGTTTGGAGCAGCTGGGTTGGATGTGAGACGTCGGTATGGAAAGAGAGTCTCGACTCGCCGGACCAACTCGGTCTGGCGGTCGTTGACGCATTAAATCGAAAAGACATTGAACAGTTGAACCGCCTACGGGTCCAACGCCAAGAATATCTTGCGTGGATTTGGCCGGTATTCCCAGCGAGTCGTCCGCCGAGCAATTTTCCAGGTGAATTTGCGTGGTCGAATCTGAATACGAAATGTAACATCGGTATGAGAAAGTGGATGAATCGCTACGGCGGGCAGCACCTACAGTTCGTGAGTATCCGCTTCGATCAACCGCAGGAAAACTATGATGGCTTCCATCTTTTGCGTGGGACGGTTTTGACGTTACAGAACGCCGCTGGGGAGAAACAGGAGCTGGAAGTACTCGGCTCGGTCGTTGTTAAAAACGGCAGATATAAACTACTGAGTTACGAAGACTAATTACTGAGCTGAAAGGAACGGGAGAAAAAAAATATGATGACGATTGCCGACGTTCAACGGCAGAACCGAGAAGCCGTGCAAACGCGGAAAAAGAAAGCAATGCGGATTGCGGGTACCTTCGCAATTGGGCTGCATGTAATTGGGATTATCGCCGGAGCGGTCTATTTTGTGCAGAAGACGGTGTTAGATATGAACAAGGATAAAGTGGAGAGTGTGGTATTAGAAGCGTCAAAACCACAGACGAAACGCCGAACACCGCCGCGTGCCAAACGGAAACCCACAAAACCGAAGTTCTCTCAAGTCCGCGCCCCTAAGGGGCAAGTTGTCAAGACGAGTGCTAAAATTCCAGTAGGCAATGCCCGATTTACACTACTCGCGAACGACGTTCCTACACGTCCGGTGATGGCACCTAGTACAGTGGGGATCGGTCGGAACCTGTTCTCGGGAACTCGGCAGGCAGCTGTTGTTACAACGATGCCGAAGTTTGAGGCACCGAAGTTTGAGAACACGAGTTTAGTTTCAAGGCTGGATATGGGAACGAACCTCGCGCAGACCGAATTCAATGACCCCGGAAATCTTGAGCTCGCTTCCATGAACTTGGGAGATGCGAAACAGTCGTTTAACGAGTTCCTAAAAGCCGTCCGAGACCGGATTAAACAGGTGCAACGTTTCCCGCCACGCGTCCGAAGTTTGGATGCCGGTGCCGCTGCAACCATCCGGTTTACACTATTCAAAGATGGAACGGTTCGGAATCCCGAAGTCACTATTTCGTCCGGATCAAAAGCACTCGACAACGCTGCGCTCGCCGCTGTCCGAAATGCCGTGCCGTATCCACCGTTCCCTGACGGACAAGAAGGATTCAGTTTACGGCTTGAAATTCCGATTATTTTTGAGTTGGCGAATTAGCGGTTGGCAATTAGCAGTTGGCAATTAGCAGTTAGCGATTGGTAGAGACGTTAATTGTTTGAATCGCAGATTACACAAATTTCATGGATTTTTTATGGCGAGGTTGGGAAACCTCGCCTACTTATTTTAAGTATCGCTAAATTGGAACGCGAGTTTATCCGCTTTCGCTTTTTCCTCATCCACAAATCCTAACAGAATCAACCCAACGATAAAGAAAACCATCAACGAAATAATCGAGAGGCGGGCACTGCCGGTAATCTGTTTGATAACGCCGAAAGTTACGGGACCCCAAATAGATGAGAACTTGCTAAAAACGGAATAGAACCCGTAAAACTCCGCACTTGCGTTTTCTGGAATCATCGCACCATACAAGGAACGGCTCAGTGCCTGCGTTCCACCAAGGACGATCCCAACAATCATCCCCAAAACGAAGAATTCTGTTGCGGTGTGGATAAAATATCCGTAGGTGACAACCCCGCTCCATAGGACTAATGCAAACATCACCGACCGTTTCGCGCCGATACGGCCCGCCAATCGACTGAATATCAGCGCGCCACCGATTGCAACGACTTGGACCAACAGGAGCGTTACCATCAATGCAGTTGTCGAAAGTCCTAACTCCTCAGTGCCGTAGATCGTCGCCATGCTCGTGACAGTGTGGATGCCGTCGTTGTAAATCATATAGGCGACGAGGAAAAGGGTGAGGTGTTTAAAGCGTCCGACCTTTTTCGCCGTTAAAATCGTTCGACTGATGCCGAGGGAGAGGTATGCGCGAGTTTTCGGTCGGTTGCGGTAGGCTTCTGGGAGTTGATACGGGGTTTTCTCCTCTTTTAGGTATTTCATCGTCAATAACGTCCAGCCTGCCCACCACGCGCCTGTCATCGCCATCCCGATACGCGCTGCCATCGCCTGGTCCTCTGGGGTCTTTTGCATAGCGACCAGCGCGAGTGCAATGGCAAACTGGAGCGATCCGCCGACGTACCCGAAAGCATACCCTCTGGCAGAGACGGAATCCATTTTGTCTTCAGAGGCGATCTGCGGTAAAAATGCGTCGTAGAAAACATTACCGCCGACAAAGCAGATTTGAGAACCAAGAAATAACACAACAGTCAATCCTACATCGCCAGACTTGGAAAAATAGAGCAGCGTTGCGAAGAGACTCCCCATATACGCAAAGCCTATAAGAAATCTCTTTTTTGCTGAGGAAAAATCGGCAATCGCCCCAAGTACGGGTGCAAAGAGGAAGACGCAGAACGCCGCTGTTCCCAACATATATCCCCATAATGTTGTAGCAGTCATATTCATACCAAGGATATCAACACCGGCTTCGCCTACAATGGCTTTCGCAAAGTAATTCGGCAATATAGCGGCGATCACAGTGGTGATATAGGCTGAATTCGCCCAGTCGTACATGCACCAACCGAAGATTGTCTTTTTATCGTTCTTCATAGGGAGATGATAACAGATTCGTGGGAAAAGTCAAACGAATTTTCATGGGCGGAAGATACGAAGGCTGGAATGAGAGAACTGGCGAGGTTAGGAATGCACTTCGCATTTGTGCGTGTACGCTGCAAAACCTCGCCAGCGGATTCTTATGAAAGGTCGAAACGATCGAGATTCATGACCTTGTTCCATGCAACCACGAAGTCCCGTACAAACGCCTCTTGTGCGTCATCACAGGCGTAAACTTCCGCAATAGCTCGGAGTTGGGAGTTTGAGCCAAAGACGAGATCGACGCGGGTGCCCATCCACTTGATTTCACCCGTCGAGCCATCGCGTCCCTCAAAGATATTCTCAGATGTAGCGGATGCCGACCACTCGGTATTCATATCAAGTAGATTCACGAAAAAATCAGTCGTCAAGGATTCGGGTCGTTCGGTGAGGATGCCGAATCCGGACTGACAAACGTCTGTATCCAAGACGCGCAAACCACCAACGAGAACCGTCATCTCAGGTGCGGTGAGTGTCAGCATTTGTGCCCGATCCACCAGCAGCTCTTCGGCTGTTCTCTCGTGTCCGTTCGCGAGGTAGTTGCGAAATCCGTCGGCTGTCGGTTCAAGCACAGCAAACGATTCCTCGTCAGTTTGTTCCTGCAACGCGTCCGTGCGTCCCGGTGCAAAGGGAACCGCTACGTCGACACCAGCGTTCTTCGCAGCCGACTCGACCGCTGCGCACCCCGCCAGAACGATCAGGTCAGCGAGCGAGACCTTCTTCCCGTCGGACTGCGATCCGTTAAATTCGCTTTGAATCGCCTCCAAAGATTGAAGGACCTCCTGCAGTTCGGACGGCTTGTTGACTTCCCAATCCTTCTGCGGTGCGAGGCGAATGCGTGCCCCGTTAGCACCCCCGCGCTTGTCGGTACCGCGGAACGTCGCCGCAGATGCCCAAGCAGTCGAGACGAGTTGGGAAATGGAGAGTCCTGATTCGAGACACTTGCTCTTGAGGGCAGCGATGTCTTGTTCTCCAATCAATTCATGATCGACATTAGGGACGGGGTCTTGCCACAACTGCTGTTCCTCTGGCACCAAGGCACCGATATATCGTGTGCGAGGTCCCATGTCGCGGTGGGTGAGTTTATACCACGCCTTCGCAAAGGCATCTGCGAATTCCGCCGGGTTCTCGTAGAAGCGTTTGGAAATCTCCGCATAGATCGGATCCGCCTTCAAAGAGAGGTCGGTCGTGAGCATCATCGGTGCGTGCTTCTTTGAGGGATCGTGCGCGTCCGGCACGGTGTCCTGGGCAGATTCATCCTTGGGAGTCCACTGCCACGCGCCACCGGAACCTTTCTCCAGTTCCCAGTCGTAGTTGAACAGGTTCTCAAAGAAACTGTTATCCCACCGGGTCGGCGTAGCCGTCCAGGCACCTTCCAACCCACTGGTGATTGTGTGGACACCCTTGCCGCTGCCAAAGGTATTTTTCCAGCCGAGTCCTTGCTCCTCAAGGCTCGCGCCTTCGGGTTCGGGACCGACGTACTCGTCCGCATCCGCAGCACCGTGCGTCTTACCAAACGTGTGTCCGCCAGCGATGAGCGCGACCGTCTCCTCGTCGTTCATCGCCATGCGCCGGAACGTTTCTCTAATGTCTATCGCTGCAGCGACCGGATCCGGGTTCCCGTTGGGTCCCTGTGGATTGACATAGATGAGCCCCATCTGAACGGCACCGAGCGGTTTCTCCAGATCCCTATCGCCGGTATAGCGTTCGTCACCGAGCCACGTGGTCTCAGATCCCCAATAGATGTCCTCTTCAGGTGCCCAGACATCCTCTCGTCCGCCAGCAAACCCGAAGGTCTTGAGACCCATCGACTCTAAAGCACAGTTGCCCGTGAAGATCATCAAGTCTGCCCATGAGAGCTTCCGACCATACTTCTGCTTGATGGGCCAGAGCAGTCGGCGTGCTTTGTCGAGGCTGGCGTTGTCGGGCCAACTGTTGAGAGGCGCGAAACGCATCGTGCCGGAGGCTGCGCCGCCACGTCCATCGTGGATGCGGTACGTGCCTGCACTGTGCCACGCCATCCGAATGAAGAGGG
>JAPPII010000031.1 GCA_028820845.1 Candidatus Poribacteria bacterium | reverse complement strand
ATTTCGCAGCTATATTGATCACTGCTAACAAAATGTAAACACTACGTAGTTATTTCGGGAAACGCTGGTTCCGTTTGCTGTTTCGGCAAACCGCTGAACGCCGCTTAGTAAACTATCTCTCAAATCTACTTAGCACCCGTGAGCCAGTGAAAGAGATTAAGCTCTTTGATCTCCACAGAATACTTATTGAACGTTTTCGGACGCTATCCCAGAAGTTCGTGCGCGAAAATCATACATTATCAATCACCCAAGAAATATCCCAAGCTGCGTTGAATCTACTTTCAACGCTCAGCACTGCCGGTGTCTGGTTATACGCAGCATTTCGAGCCATCGGACAACAGATTACGATCGGTGATATGATGCTCTATTTTCAAGCCTCAGAAAGAGCCCGATCTACGATTGTGAATGTATTTATGTCTAGCGGCACGTTTTATGAAAACAGTCTGTTCCTTGAACATTTGTTTGGTTTTTTAGACTTGGATCCTAATGCGGTTGAAGGTACACTCCAGCAACCTGAAAAGCGGACCAAACTCAAGAAAGTCGATTGTCCAATCCGGAAGGGTATTATATTTGAAGGGGTCTCGTTCACATATCCCGGAACAGAGGAATCCGTTCTGAAAGATGTCAGTTTCACCATTGCTCCCGGCGAGTGTGTCGCGATTGTTGGACGAAATGGTGCGGGTAAAACAACTCTTGTCAAACTGCTTACCCGTCTCTATGATCCAAGTAGTGGCAATATTCGCCTTGACGGAATCGATCTCAAGGCATATCATCTTGAAAGTCTTTACAACCAATTTAGTGTTGTCTTTCAGGATTTTCTTCAGTACCATTTTAGTGTTCGAGAGAACATTGGATTTGGGCAAGTGAATGCCAGTAATGACCTGGAGCGTATTCGTGCGGCGGCAGAGAAAGCAGGAAGTCTGGCGCGTATTGAGAAGTTACCAAAACAGTTTGATACAGTGTTGGGGCGGACCCTGGAGGAAGGGGTCGATCTTTCCGGGGGTGAATGGCAGAAAATTGCCTTAGCACGTGCTTTTATGCGGGATGCTCAGATCTTAGTCCTTGATGAACCTACTGCGGCACTTGACGCGATAGCGGAGGAAGAGATTTTTCAGCGTTTCAATGAATTAACTACGGGTAAAACCTCGGTGATAATTTCACACCGTTTCTCTACAGTGAAGATGGCGGATCGAATTTTGGTATTAGAAGAGGGTCGGTTGATTGAGCAGGGAACGCACGATGAGTTGATGAAACGTAACGGGACCTACGCGGAGATGTACACGCTTCAGGCACAGCGTTATAGTTAATGGTTGGAGCGTCTTGATGTGAGCGGTAAACTTAATTATCTTGATATTTTTTCGAGCTAGTGAGCTTACGTTGTATTTTTAATTTCAGAATCCTTTTGAACATCTGCCGGACCTTCGCAATCTAACCTAATAAATGGTTGTAGTTCCTGTATCATTTCTACGATTAATTCATAAGGTTAGACGCTACAAAAGACTCTCACTTGTCCTCGTTTTTCTCGTTGCTGACAAGATATATTCAACGTCCCAACAGGACGGCGCAAGTACTTCACCTCAAATACTCGGTATATACTTATGGCAACACTTTGGCTGGTTATTCAGCGAGAGTTGATTTCAAACATACTGACCTCTCGATTCACGATCGGTTTTCTCATCTGTCTGATGTCAACCGCTGCTGCAGTTTTCGTTCAGGTTGAAGACTATGAAAAACGACTCGCAGCATACCACATCGCTGTTCAAGAACATCAAGAAACAGTCCGGACATGGGACCTCTACAGCCAAATCAACCCCAAGGCACACAGAAAGCCGAATCCGCTGAGTATCTTCAACGTCGGCATGGAAAAATCCGGTGCCGATATGGTGAGTATTCAACTCGCAACACCTATCTGGGAGAAAGAAGCACAGAAACACGGCTCCGACAACCCATTCCTCTCCATTTTTCTTGCAATTGATGTTATTTTTGTCTTTAAAATCGTTCTCAGTGCCTTGGCGATCCTTTTCGCTTACAACACGATTTCAGGGGAACACGAGGATGGCACCCTCAAATTAGTGTTATCCAATCCGATTCCGAGGGACACCCTCGTGATAGGGAAATATCTCGGCGGCATGTTATCCTTGTTCCCGATTGTGATCGTTAGCTTTATTGTTGGAACCCTTATCGCTTACGCTTCTCCTGCGACTGATTTCAATAGTGCGGATATGTTCCGGCTCGTTGCCGTGCTCATCGTTTCCCTATTGTACGTGTCAACGTGTTACCTTTTAGGGATGCTCCTATCCGTATGGACAAAGGAAGCAACCACCACGCTCATCCTTTCGATGTTCATCTGGGGAATCCTAACAATCGTCCATTCTAACATAGCAACCTTCGCAGTCATGAAATTCCCGCCCTATCAACCACAAGCTGAAAAGGAGATTCTACAGCATATTGAGCAGAGGTGGGGAGATTTCAGGGAAGAACGGGATGCCTACCTTCTAAAAAAATGGGGCTATAAATACCCAATTAGCGCGATTTCTCAGATCAGCGATGGTCCTTTGTCAATATCGATTAACTCGAATTCACCGGGCGAACTTGGATTTGGTGAGTTCTATGAGATTAAACCAATCCATATCCTGGATGTCTCCAAATTTCAGGAAGTATTGGGCTACCAAGAACCGCGGCGTATCGACTACGCAAACCAAGCTGAAGCACGCCTCCAGCAGAGAGAAGAAGTTGAGGAAAGCAACAGACGGTTCGCCAAAGATATCTCCCGATTTTCTTTCGCGGACGCATACCGATTTGCCGTCGGCGCGATAACCGATACAGACAGAGAGAGTTACCGAGACTTCATTAGACGGGCAAGAAGTTATAAACGTCAAGTTGTCGACTATCTCAGCGGTAAAAACGCTTTTTCCGCGAGAGCATGGTTTTCCAGCGATCAAGGCGCGGCGGAGTTTAAAGATCTCCCTGTTTTTCAGAACCCACACACTTCTCTATTTCAGAGTTTTTCCCGGGCATCAAGCGATATCCTGATCCTGTTGGCGTGGAATATCGTCTTGTTTATGGGCGTGTATGTATCATTCCTTCGATATGATATGAGTTGAACTGAACATTTACCCAAGCAACGCGCTGGAAAACCGGATATACGGAGCGGAACGTTCTTGATACGTCTGTCCTAACCGAACCGCAAGGAGCAGTAAAATATGATTTGGCATATTGCCAAAAAAGAGATATACCAGAATCTCACAACGCTGCGATTCGTCTTGATGATAATCCTTCTGCCCATCTTGATGATCGCCAATGCCCTCATATACGGCTTTGGTGATAATGGGTATACAGCAGAAATACGGGATTATAACCGCAAGGTGACCCAAGGGTTATCTCATATTGAAGAATACGCCTTCAAGGGATTAGGAGAATTAGCGATGGTCGGCCCTGCGGAGATACCCAAGCGTCCGTCCCAGTTGAAGTTCTGTGCCAATGGTGCTGATGTCTTCATACCCCGTTCTATCACGAGCGCAGACCGCGCAGGCGCGGGGCGTGGCGGAGACGGGGGTGTGGTTGAAAATTATAATTGGCGGGAAGTTTGGACACTTGAATATCTACCTTCAAATCATGGTGGAGACGCAACCACGCTCATCGAAATTGATTGGGTATTTATCGGTGTCTTCATGAGTTTTTTTGTCATTTTATTCACTTTCGATGCCGTCGCCGGGGAACGCGTTCGGGGAACACTCAGTCTCATGATGGCCAACCCAATTTCTCGTGGACAGGTATTATTCGCGAAATACTTAGGAACATTCTTCACGCTCATCATTCCACTCCTGATTGGAGTCCTCATGAACCTTCTCATCATCTACCTGTCAGGGAACATCCCCTTTGATTCAGGCAGTTGGCTGCGGATTTTAGGGATGATCGGACTCTTTACATTACATATTTCTATCTTTATTTTTTTGGGACTGTTTTTCTCAAGTCGCGTCTCAAACGCCATCACCAGTTTAGTGTGGCTGTTGCTAACTTGGGTCTGTTTAGCATTTATCTTGCCGAGTCTACTCGGACTCTTCGTCGGAACCCTTGATCCGATACCATCCATAGAAAGAATATCCGCAGAAAAGCGCACACAATTAGCAAACATAGAAAACGAATTTCAACCGACGGAAATGCTGGAAACAACAAAACTCAGCGAAGCTCCCTCCGTCAACAACCCATCAGCAGCGCGGCAATGGGCGACCTACTTCAGGAGAAGGTTTGAAACGAAAACGCGCATAGCAGATGCACGTATAGATCAGCAATTGCAGCAAGTGCAACTCGCCCGCGAACTCACCCAAGTCTCTCCGACGGTCTGTTTCCAATACGCCATGGAAGGACTCGCCAATACCGGAATCGTCAGTTATATGGATTTCGTTAAACAGGTGCGCCGTTATAGAGACACATTTATAGATTTCATCAAAACTGAGGATAGAGATGATCCGAATAGCCTCCACATCTATCCTGTGAGGGAGGGATTATCTCAAAAACCGGTGAATCCGGACATTGTGCCGAGGTTTAGAGAACGCATCTCACATCAGAGCGTAATTTTTCCGCTCGGACTGCTGATCGTTTTTAACATTCTGTTCTTTATCGCGGCACAACTATCGTTCCTCAAATGCGACTTAAAATAAATGATAACCATTTATCAGGTGGGTCACTATTTATGGTGGAACCACCTCTGGGGACGACAAAAAGGATAAATAATCGGTTGAATGTGTAAAATTTTTGGCACTAAACCCTCGACCACCCCAACCATAACCCATAATACATTTTAACTTGACATAAGTTAGCAAAAAATAGTATAATATATCATAAGGCGTTCCAAAGAGGTGAATATTGTATCAATCTACAAAATCCTGGGGCAGAAACCAACATAACATTTTCAGTGGACCACATAAGTTTCTTACGAACTGCTAACAGTCGATAGCCAACAGCCATAAAAAAATGTTACACTTTTCGGACTTATTATTTTTTTCTAACAGGAAATTAAACATCAACGAACCCTTACGGCCACTATGTTCTCTAACGTTACACACCGCATGCAAAATGTTACACCAGTGTAACTTTTTTAACGAAAATTGCTAAAGAATGTATCGTTAAGTTAAAACCATGTTCACGTCCGTATTTTTTATTAAACGTCCCGAACTCACGTGAAACCGATCCTGAAAATCTGCAAATCCTGATTCAGACAGACTTCAACCAACCGCTATTTAATAACCGCTAATCGTCATTCACAATCCTGATTCAGACGATTGCCCTAATATTTATGCGCCCTTCTTAAATTTTTTCTCTTGTCTAAAAAGACATAGACATGTTAAAATAGTGTGCATGCAATAGATGAGGAGAGTGAACATGGACGCAAAATTGTGGGTGCCAGAATACGATACCCCCGAATTATGGCATAAAGAAATCTCGCGACGCTGCTTTTTCAAGAGCGGTCTCACGAGTTTTCTCGGACTCGTCGCGATGCAACACTTCGGCTCCAGCAGCCTCGCGGAGCTTGAGGATGTTCTGCCACGTGCCGAGCATTGCATCGTCCTGTTCATGAATGGCGGCGCGAGTCAATTAGACACGTTCGACCCTAAACCCGACACCAAAAACGGCGGTCCCTTTGCAGCGATTCCGACGAGCGTTGAAGGTATCGAAGTGTCTGAGCATCTCCCTCAGATTGCCGAACAGGCACACCATCTCTCTATCATTCGTTCGATGATTTCCCGTGAAGGGAATCATGAGCGCGCACGCTACTTACTGCATACAGGATACGCGCCGGGGGGGGCAGTCAGACATCCAACCCTCGGTTCGCTCACCTCTTACTACCTTGACGATAGTTTATCTGACCTTCCAAGTTGCGTTAATATTAATGCCCCAACATATTCTGGTGGTTTTCTCGGTGCCACGCACGATCCATTTGTCGTCAACGACTCGATGCGTCCAGTGGAAGATCTCTCGTATCCGGCACAGATGGACACACACCGTTTTCGGGAACGCCTCAAGATGCTTAGAACCATTGAAAAGGATTTTATTGCCAAGCGGACTGGACGCAGCACGGAGGCGCACGAAGCGATTTATAAAAAAGCCGATCAACTCATCAATTCCCCTAAAATAGATGCGTTCCAACTTAACGAGGAACCGCTCGCTGTACGCGAAGCCTACGGTATGAATAAGTTTGGTCAGGGGTGTCTGATGGCGCGGCGGCTTGTGGAAGCCGGGGTTAAATTCGTGGAGGTCTCGTTAGACGGGTGGGATACCCACCAAAATAACTTTGAGCGGACCAAAGAACTCTTGAATGTCGTAGATCCAGCGTTCGCAACCCTTCTGAAGGACTTATCCGAACGCGAGCTCCTTGACAAGACTGTTGTGTTATGGCTCGGTGAATTCGGACGTACACCACGGATTAACAACAACGATGGGAGAGATCACCATACCAACGGTTGGTCTACTGTTGTTGCAGGCGGCGGCACACGCGGTGGACAGGTCATTGGCGGCACTAATGAAGATGGGAGTGAAGTCGTCAGTGGTGCTGTTGGGGTGCCTGATCTTTTTGCGTCGCTCTGCTTTGCGCTTGGGATCAATCCTGATGAGGAAAATTACTCCCGTTCCGGTCGACCGATTCGCGTCGTCAACGATGGTTCGGTTATAGAGGAGTTGTTCGGTTGAGAGTCATTGCTGGCACATTCAAAGGCAGACGTTTGGTTGTCCCCAAAGGGAATCGTCTTGTCCGTCCAACGGCTGATCGGGTAAAAGAATCGGTATTTAGTATCCTGCGGGAACGGGTTGTTGGTGCAAATTTTCTTGACCTTTGTGCTGGGACAGGAAGCATGGGAATTGAGGCGTTGAGCCGCGGCGCGAAACATGTTACGTTTTTGGACCGAGATCCGCGATGCATTGTGGTTATAGAAAGAAACCTTGACGTTTGTGGTCTCACGGCTGAATCTGGGGTGTACTATTTGCTTTGTCGTGATGTTTTGAAAGGGATTGGGTCCCTTCATAAACGGGCAGCTACGTTTGAAGTTATCTATTTTGATCCACCCTACGGTGTTGGTTTAGCGGATGGTTCGCAGAACCCTCTTGAACTGTATACTGCCAGTTTAGCACTGCTTGCGAAGACCGTGCTGCTTACAATCGGTGGTACGTTGCTTGTTGAACATGCAAAACAGGCTGTTATGCCGGACACTGTTGGGAATTTGTGCCGAGACCGACAAACGCGTTACGGGGATACAGTCGTATCGTTTTATCATTGGGAGAATGACAGTCAGCTGTCAGGGCAGGTTGCTACATAACCCTTTCAGTAGTCAGTAAAAAACCATTTGTAGCAATTACCCGTGTTTGAAATATTCCGAGTTGGCGTTGAATTGTTACAGAAAACCTCTTTGCTGACCGCTGACTGCTATAAACAAAATATGAAAATCTTAAATCTCCAATCCGGAACACCTTTCCAGATGGGCAAAGGTAAAAATTGGCGTGTTGTGCATCCGGATATGGGTTCAACGCAAATTACACTGAACCATGGGCTTCACGCGCCAGATCAGGAATTCACACAGCATTATCATGATGCCTCTGAAGACGCGATTGTTGTGTTAGAAGGTGGTGGGGCTATCCGACAAGGGAGTGTCTACACGCCGATTGCCGCAGGCGATCTCATTTTTGTACCCGCAGGCGAAATCCATGGAACCGTCAACACCACACCGAACATGGCACGCTTAATTAGTTTTCAATCCCCGCCGGATATGGCACTCTATCGAGGCGAGCGGGATACTCCTGATGAGGCACCAACGCCAGAAAATGGACACCGGAGCAACGTTCAGGTCATTAATATGGCGCGAAGCGGTCCTGTTTTTGGGAAGTCTGTTGAGTGGCGAAGCGTCGTCTCACCGCACAAAGGCTCTGTACATCTCTCCTTAGACTACATCCACCTCAATAAAAACCAGCACTTTACACACGAACCGATACAGACTGAATCAATCTATGTGCTGAAGGATGGATGTGCCGAGATGACATCCGATGCTGAGACGCATGTGTTGGAACAACACGATGTTCTTTTCCTCGTCCCCGGAGACACTTTTTCACTTTCCCACACAGGCGATGAACCGACCACAATAATATATTGTTGGGCAGTCGGCAAAAAAGGAAAATAATGGATGAAACCAGACGATGTAGCTGTTTCACGACGCGGAAACCTTGTCGTGATAGAACATAGTAAGTTTGAGATTAAATTCAACCTTTCAAAAGGAACATGGGATTACATTGATGAGAGTGGCGACACAATTATCCGCAATGGATGTGCACAGATAACCCTTGATGACGGAAGCGTTATCAAAACTGAAGATGCTGGTAACTCGGAATTTATCACGGCGTTTCCGCAAACAGATGTTTTTGGGACATATTACCAGATATGTTTCTCACATGAAGCAAAAGGGAAGGATATACGGATAAATACCTACCTCAATTGCTACCCTACACAGCCAGCTATCCTGCTGAAAGTGGGTGTTGAGAACCTCAATCAAGAGCGTCCGGTCCAGTTAGAAAATTTAACGGTACTTGGTGTTTCCACGAATCGTGGTGCTGTGTTGGTTGGCAAGGCTCCTGCGGATTGCCATCTATTTATTAACATGCCACCTATCTCCCCTGGTGTGAGTAGAAGACTCTATGACGGCTTTCTCTTGAGCGAAACAGATACCAGACATCCGTGCCACGATGGTGTGCTTCACGATACCAAGAGCGGCAAGACCTTTGTTTTTGGATTTCTGACGACAGAGAAATGGTGGCCCCGTATCCAAATCGGCTGTCGAGGGAAGTCTGCATCCAACTCCAAATCCTATAAAAGGACATCAACAGCTGGTGCTAATCCTTGGGCACTCTATCATCTATGTAAACAGCGATGCGATTTTGGGGAAGAGATTACCTCGGAGACTGTGTATCTCAACTTTTCGGGAAGTGCTGCAGCGTGCTACGAACACTACACGCAGATGTTAGCACGCAAGAACGATTGTGCTGAACCGCTCACCTCGCCTGGGTATGATAGACCGATTACCGCTTGGAACCTTTCCCCCGCGCAACTTTCGTTGGACGCGAATACTATCTTAACCCAAACCGACGAACTCATGGAAAACCGGTTCTTTCAACCCAACTTCCTTGGAGGGATAAATTATATTCAATTAGACCCTGGATTAGCATCGCAATTTGGGACTTATATGCTGGATCGGAAGGATCCAGAAGCACAAACGGTTTCCGACAATCTGCAAACCGTTCTCAGCCACATCGAAACAAAAGGGTTTAAGACAGCAGTTCGGATTAACCCGTTTTGCGCAGTGCCTGATTCGGAACTTGTCCAGAAACACCCAGATTACTGCATACAAGAAGCGGCCGTAGCTCGAAATGGAAGAAGAAAGTCGCGGCGGCATTCGGAACGTAATGGCTACAAACCCACCACAACGCATCTGTCGGAAGGAAGTACCGAAGTCGCACTGCTGGATGTTTCCCACCCTGAAGTACGGCAACATATCCGTAAACAGATTAAACAGATAGTCAACGAGTATGGATGTTCACTCATCAATGTAGATTTCACAGCGTATACGACAGTGCTTACTAACAGTGAACACAACTTGCACTGGCACGATAAAACCCTCACATCTGTTCAACTCTATCGTCTTGCTGGAGAGTTACTGACGGATGCTATTAAAGAGGCACGTTCGGAAAACACATCTACTGAGAAGGAAGTCCTTCTTGCTGGGTACAATGCTGTCACGGGACCTTGCCTTGGGAATATGTCATTGAATGCACCGCTTCTCAACCCTCCGTTTTCGAGCGTGGCCACTTCAAACCGCATCAATGATCCCTGGCACCACCCACGAGGTACAAAGCACCGTTTGAGCAGATATGCAGCGCATATCCGAGAGCATAATTTCCTCTGGCAACATGTCTTCGGCGAACTCGCTGTTGATGAACCGAGACCTGTCAATGAGGCGATTGTGGAGATGACAGCGGCAGCGTTGAGTGGGGGGGCTGTCTTCTGCAGCGACCGATTAACCGCGCTTACTGCGTCGCGGGCGGCGGATTTAGCGCGGATCTTCCCGCTCTTGGGTAACGCTGCTAAACCCGTGGATCTTTATGATGAACCCTTCCCGCGAATCTGGAGCCTACCGATTTCGACACCGAACGAGGCGTGGCATCTTGTAGCAGTCTTCAATTGGAATGACCACGAAGATGATGCTTACTTTGAACTCGATGTCCTTGGACTTGGTGAATCCAAAGAGTATCTCGTTCACGATTTCTGGATGCGTCAGTACCTCGGCAAGATTTCACATAGTTTGGATTTACTTAATATCCCGCCGCGTTCTGTTAAGTTGCTCTGTTTTCGTGAAGAGCAGAGCGTCCCGCAACTCCTTGCAACTGATATGCACTACGCCCAAGGAGCGGTTGAGATTCTATCTGCAGGTTGGGATGGTCACAGCCAAAGTTACTTGCTCGTCTGCCAGCCACTTAGACAGGTAGATAGCACCTGCTTTATTCATGTACCGGCTGGATATTTACCGGTAGGTGTCGCGACTTACGGGAGCGATTATCAATATAAGTGGGACGCTCCGATTTGTCAGTTAACGTTTGCGAGGACGCAACCGGACAAACTGGTGCAAGCGAGTATCCAATTTACTAAAACCTCTGGTGGTTCTTCTGGTAGGAGGGGTTTGTAAACTCGGTGTGTATTATGTCAAATGATTGTCGGTTGCAGCTGCAAACCCTCAAAACACAAGCAAGTGTTTGTACAGCATGTGATTTGTCAAAGACTCGTACGAACGTTGTCTTCGGTAGCGGAAGTGCCTCCGCAAAATTGGTGATTGTAGCTGAGGGACCGTCTGCTGCTGATAATCGGACAACCCTCCCCTTTTCAGGTCCTGCTGGAGATTTGCTTGATGAAGTCCTCGCTGCAAATGACTTAACACGCAGCCAAATCTGGCTAACAAATATCATTAAGTGTCGAGCGGCAAGCCTTAAAGATGGTGTGTTGAAAAACCGTCCGCCGAAAGCGTCTGAAATTAAAGCGTGTTCCAAGTGGCTTGATGGTGAATTGACCTTCATACAGCCTTCGGTGATTTTATGTATGGGGGCACCCGCTGCAAAGGCACTTATTCATCGAAGTTTTCGTATTACCGAGGAACGCGGGGTCTGGTTTACGGATACACTATATGCCCCCTTCGCAATGGCGACCTTTAACCCGGCTTATGTCCTGAGACAGGAAGGCGAGAATTTTGAAATCGTCCGGCAGACTGTTGTTGAGGATATTGCCTCGGCGAAACGGAAGTTACGCGAATCTGAGGAACTGCCGAAATTGACACTTTTTTAACAGACAACCTTCTTTACCAACAACCAACAACTAAGAAAAAATGTCATTAAAGAAACAAGTTGCTATAGATGCTGTGCTGGAGGCGATGCGACTCTGTGAACGGGTGCAAGCTGAAATAGTGTCAACCGATGCGATTCAAAAGGTTGACCGAAGCCCTGTAACCGTCGCTGATTTCGGGTCACAAGCACTGATATGTAAAACGATCGGCGATGCTTTTCCTGAAGATGCGATTGTCGCTGAAGAAGACGCACAAGCACTTAGAGAAAACGCCACGCTTTTAGAACGCGTCACAGATTATGTGAGTCACTTTGCGAAAAAGACGATCTCGTCGGAGACTGTCTGTAACTGGATTGACCGCGGAAGCGGTGAAGTCGGACAGCATTTCTGGGCACTCGACCCGATTGATGGAACGAAGGGATTTCTGCGTCACGATCAATATGCAATTGCTTTGGCTTATATTGTTCATGGCGTTGTACGACTCGGTGTTTTGGGCTGTCCAAATTTACCGTATCGTTTAAAAGATACGAATGCGGAGCAGCGGGGATGCCTTTTTGTTGCCGCCTATGGCGAAGGCACGCAGCTCTATACAAAGGCAGGAAACTTTTTAAAGCAGGTCCATGTATCAGAGGAGGTACATCGCTTCGCAGAGAGTTTCGAGTCGACACACGGGGATAGCGATGCCCACACTAAGATTGCGGAAGCACTCGGAATTACAGAATCGCCTATTCGGATGGACAGTCAGGCGAAGTATGGTATTGTCTCCCGTGGTGAAGCATCCCTCTATATCCGTCTACCGAACCCGGCATACCCCGATTACCGCGAGTGTATCTGGGATCACGCTGCAGGGATGATTGTGGTTCAGGAAGCAGGCGGGACGGTTACGGATGCCAATGGTGCGCCCCTTAATTTTTTGACAGGCAAACGGATGCATGAAAATCGAGGGATTGTCGCAACTAACGGGAAACTTCATAAACACGTTTTGAACGCGTTATCTAACCGATAAGGAGATAAATATAGAATATGAGAGCTGGGCAAATTGTCGCACCACATCAGATTGAGATTGTTGACATAGAACAGCCGGATCTCGCCGATTATCCCGACGGCACAGTGATAATAAAAACCGCTCATAGTGCCATCTGCGGCACGGATATGCCATCGTTTGTCCTTGAGCATCCAGCGGACAGTTATCCGCTTCAGCCAGGACTTTCAATTCACGAGGCGATTGGCGTTGTTACAGATAGTAAATCGGATAGATTCAAACCCGGGGACGAAGTCTTAGCGTTACCACGTTACATCGGTGGACTTTCGGAGTACTTCCTGTCGGATGAGAGCGTCACGTTGCCATTGACAGATTTCCCACGGAAAGATTGCATCCTGATGTCTCAACCGCTTGGTACTGTTGTGTGGGCATGTCGGAAGCTGCCGAACCTCCTCAATCTTGATACAGTTGTTGTCGGGCAGGGACCGATGGGACTCCTCTTTACACACATGATGAGCAACCTCGGTGCGCGCACCGTGATTACCACTGATCTTGTTGACTTTCGACTCGCTGTTTCCAAGAAGATGCGTGCCACACACACGATTAACGCTGATAAACAAGACCCCGTCGCTGTTGTTGAACAAATTACAGAAGGGAGAATGGCGGATCTGGTGATTGAGGTTGTTGGACACCAGACGGAGACTATCAACGACTGTCTCCAACTACTCAAACGCGGCGGAACGCTCCTCGCCTTCGGTGTACCGGACGATGAAGTTTACGATTTCCATTTCTCAGATTTCTTCCGGAAAAATATCAACTTTATCGGATCCGTCGGCCCCGATGCACCGAACGACTTCCCGTTGGCGATGGATATGATTGCGCAAGGTCGTATTGATGTGTCACCGATTATTACACATCATCTTCCTTTCACGGAAGCACAACTCGGATTTGAGATGGCACTGAACCGAAAGCATGAAGCGGTTAAGATTGTTTTCGATTACGAGTAGCAGAGGGTCAAACTTGAATTTTAGCGTAATTTCTTCGTAGGGGTTTTTGCTAGGGTATTTCTTCAAGGTTTCCTCGTCCCATAGCTGTCAATTCAGGTTTTTGTTTCTTCGTAGCATAGGCTGTTAGCCTGTGTCTCTTCTTCAGGTTCGTGCCTTGCTGTGTAAAGGAAAAAAATGAAAGTTGTCTTCCGAGGGAATAACACTGCCGATGTATCAGAAATACAGTCGGTATCGGTAATCACTGCTGCTAAACGGATTGAAGTACATTTTAAGCGTAAGATGGGAGAGACAGAAGAAAAGGTTTGTGATCTTCCTATTCACTCCCCTTTCTTTCGCAAAAAATGGGCTGAAGAAGTTGCTAAAGATCTGGAGAAGTTTTCCGAAGCACCAGAAACGCCGATAGAGCAAGTAATAGCCTCTACTGCCTGGGCAAGAGGTTATTTGCAAGTTGAACTTGATGTGAATAGTGATACTTCTACTCGGGGACTCGCACGCTTATGCTGGTATCGGTCATTGAGTTCAACCCGCACAGGTGAGGAGTTGGTACGTAGAACTGGTCTTAGTTCTGATGAAATTGAAAAGATCGCCCGCAGGGATATCTATAAGCAGTTTACTGAGGCTCTCATCCTTGAAACTTACAACACCCCTGATAAGTTCAAGAAATGGGTTAGGGGCTGGGGACGAAATATGTCCGCAAAGTTGGGCAAAATCAT
This sequence comes from Candidatus Poribacteria bacterium, assembly GCA_028820845.1. Classification (NCBI taxonomy): domain Bacteria; phylum Candidatus Poribacteria; species Candidatus Poribacteria bacterium. The sequence continues at coordinate 59,689 of JAPPII010000031.1, read as the reverse complement.
ACGATTAAGTGAGGACACCACCGCGGAACTAATCAACTCTGGTGCTGAGAAGCATGGCATAGATTTAAGCGAGTTGAAAGGCAGTTTGACACTCCCTCGTAAAAATACGATCCCGAATTCTGATTTAGATCCTGAAAGGACTATCGGCTCCGGGAACAGTTCCGTCTACCTTTACTATTACCCGCAGTATAGAGAGAGTTCAGAATCCAAAGGTGAAAAGGTTTGGAAGTGCAAGATCGGTAAGACTAAACACCGCGAAGCAGATGGAAGAGTTAGAGGTCAAGCCACAGGACTTCCAGAAAGTCCCAAGATCGGTCTTCATATTAAAACTGACTGGTCCAAGGAGATCGAGGACATCATACACAATATCTTGAAGGTCCGAGGGAAACACATAACTGATGCTCCGGGAACGGAATGGTTTCTGACTTCTCCGAATGAAGTCGAAGAAATTTATAACTTCATTAGAGAAAGTTCTCGTGAGAGTGCTTCGTCAACCTTGCCTTGAAGGTAGGTTCGTAGTAGTGCGATTCATCGCACGTTCTAAACGGGCAATAAATGGTTTCCCTACTACGAACGGCACTTCGTCAAGTAGCGAACTTTAGGAAGAGGGGCGTAAGTCCTAATCAAAGTCTCTTAACTGACAACTCTTAAAGCGGCAACTCAACGATCCGCCCTTCACGACTCGATTGATAGATAGCAAGAATAATTTCAACCGCTTTACGTCCCTCGCGGCCATCAACGAGGTGCAAGGCATCGTGTTCAAGTCCATTGATGAGATTTTCCATCTGCCGACGGTGGTTGTCGTGATTAATAGCACGTGGATCCGAGGCACCGCCACCGGTATCCGTTCTTTGGGCGAATTTCTCTCGAATCTCCGCATCTTCAGGGAGTTCTGGGTCAAATTCCCACGTCACGATGTCCTCTTCGGCTAAGACGACAGTCCCGTGTGTGCCGGAAATTTCGGTTTTCTTAAGCATACCCGGGTAAGCAGCGGTTGTGCCTTCGATGACCCCAAGGGCACCGTTTTCAAACCGAAGTGCAGCAACAGCAGCGTCTTCGACTTCTATGCGTTCGTGTGCCAGTGTATCGGTAAAGGCTTGGACGGATTTGACAGGACCCATGAAATACTGGAGTAGGTCGATAGCGTGGATGGATTGGTTCATAAGCGCGCCACCACCATCAAGATCCCACGTGCCTCGCCAACCGCCGCTGTCGTAATATTCTTGGGAACGGTACCATTTGATGTAGGCATCACCTAAGGTGAGTTTGCCGAACCGTCCACTTTCAATTGTGGATTTAACAAGCTCCGTGCTTTCTGTAAAACGCGAATTAAAAATAGCACACAACCGAACGCCTGCTGCATCACACGCTGCGATGATCTCATCACACCGCGGCAAAGTGATTTCCAGCGGTTTTTCAACGATGACGTGTTTACCCGCTTCTGCTGCGGCAACCGCGGGGTCCAAATGTGCACCGCTTGGTGTACAAACACAAACGATGTCCAGATCATCGCGTTTGAGCATCTCTGTATAATCGGCGTAACTGTCAACATTGTATCGGTCGGTGAGCCGTTTGGCGTTCTCGGCATTTCGCGAACTAACTGCAACGAGTTGACCGTGTTCTAATTCAGAAATTGCGGCGGAGTGGAAATCTGAAATCATTCCACATCCAATAATACCGAATCCGTATGTCTTCATATTTTGTGTGTTCCTTTAAAAGTAGTAGGCACACTCCGTGTGCCGTAACAGGCGTGTTGGAATAAAAAATTATGACTTCTGAAGAAAACCAAATTACAGAAAATTCACCGACAGAAGAAGAGGAACAGACTCCCGGCAATAAAGTTTTTAGAATTGTCTGTATGACGTTTTGCCTTGCGGTAACAGTGCTATTTCTCTGGGTCTGGCATCACCAGACGCAGTTTAACGACCACTATCGGAAGGCAACTTTTCTGATGCGCAATGGCGAAGCAAAACAGGCGATTGAAGTGTATCAGAAGGCGATCAAAAATAAGACCCGTACGATTTTCTTTGCGAAGGAACCTTCCGTTTACAACAACCTTGGACAGGCACATCTGTATGCCGAAGCATACGCCGAAGCGGTCGCCAACTTTAAAAAAGCGATTGAGATGGCACCCGATATAGCCGAAGGTTATATCAACTTGACAACTGCGTATCTCCGGCAGAATTTGCCTGCCGATGCCCGTGTATCGTGCCTACATGCGCTTCAAACTTTCCCGAAGGCAGCTCTGCTCCACTATAACCTGGCGTGCGCTTATGCCTTAGAGGGTGAGTCCAAAAAAGCAGTAGACTCACTCACACAAGCGGTAGATTTAAACCCGGAACTCAAGTCTCTTGCGCAACAGGAGGACGCTCTTAAAGGAATCGTCTCTGAACTCCCCTGAATCCTGTGTGTTTTCAATATCGGTTAGGGAATTTGAACAATATATCCACTTATAGATTTAAACCAATTATACGCCTATTTCTACCTATTTGCAACGAAAAATGGGCGAGAATAAATCCCACCCATCTTGGTTATAATAGACAGCGGACATGTGCAATCTACTGCTGTCTCTTCAAATTACCCCACGTCGTTGCCAGTTTTCCGCGGGCGGAGACATCAAGCGTATCGTTGATGATTTTCTGGAGGTCCGCTTTAGAAAGCGCATAGTTGGCTAACATCAACTCATCAATACGTCCTTGAAAGAAACGCGGGCAACACCCGTTATTCTCACCACCGAAGCGTAAAGGTTTATCCGCTCGACTCAAACCAGGTCCCTTCTGTGCGATAGATGTACCGTCGGATTCCCCATTGATATAGAAACCGGCTTTGCTACCATCCCACACAACGGCAACATGGCTCCACTCTTTCGCTTTTATTTTTCCGTCAGAAATATGGTAGCCAGGATTGCTGGTCTCGTAGAAATAGTAGGCAAGCTTCCCTTCACCCGGTTCAATTTGCAGATAATAGGTGTTTTTGTAGAAGATGGTGAATTTGTTCTCCTGTCCACCCCCCGGTAGTTCTTCAGGATAAACCCACGCCATCATCGTAATGGCTTCATCGATATCGAGCTCATCGGAGTGTGCGACTTCTATAAAATCCCCTTTACCGACCTCGCCAGCCATTTCTACCGCACTTCCTGAGATACCTTCAGCCCATTTTATATCGCCAGTAAATTCGCCGACCAAACCGGCAGTTTCATCTTCCGTCTTATTCCCTTTACCTTCATCGAAGTGCCAGACGTATAACGTCTCGCCGTGTTGTTTCACATTACCTTTTCCACCGGCAGCGAATCCTACTTGGCAGATGGCTAAGCTGAGAAAAATGCATAGCATTAGATACACTTGGGCTTTCATCAGTGATTCCTCCTCATAGTCAAAAATCAAAAGTTTGCAAGTTCAAAATTTGCAAGTTCAAAGTTGTAAGAGACTTTTGGTGCATCATAGACCTCTTAACAACTTTCAACTTTAGCTACACTTTCAACTTTACAACTTTAACTTGCCCCACGTTGTGGCAAGTTTGTCATTAGGAGAGACAGCAAAGAAAACGCCGTTTTCCATGTCCTGATTAATTTCATCAACAGTAAGGGCACGGTTGTAAATTGCTACCTCATCGACCAAGCCAATCATCCCTGGCAGTCCTGTTTGTGCCTTACCGATACGGAATACCACCTCAATACTATTAATTTTACCCTTCGGTGGCGCGAATGCGATATCTAATTTGCCGTCAATATATTGGCGAATCATATCGCCATCGAAAGTAGAAGAGACGTGGTGCCATTCTTCTAATCCGGGCTTAATGGTCTGTTTATTCCGTGAACCTTGCCACCCGCCGATGTTAATCCATGTCTCAATTTGCGGGGCACCCGTAAACTGCGCGCTCCATTGGAGACAATAGCCACCGACATTTGCTCCGCTCCTGCGTCCCATCAGGTTAGAGTCACCTTGAGATTCTTCAGGGAAAAACCAAGCCTGAATTGTGAGTTCATCGGTGATGTCGAGTTCGGGAACCGCGTCAACCTCTACAAACTGCTGGTCGTTTTCAAGATGGACAGCACCACCAAGTTTGCCATCTTTCGACCAGACTGCACCTTCAAGAGTGCCTTCGATGTTATTTCCACTCACGTCTTTCACCTTGCCACCATTGTCTTCATCAAAAGTGAAGTACAACATCAATGCCTCGTCATCATTTAATGCCCATGCGTTGGCACAGAGGCTCAGAGCGATGAGCGAGAAAACGGTGATAACAAATTTCATAACAGTGGAACTCCTTTTTTAATAGTTGTCAGTTATTAGTTGTTGGTTAATGGTTAAGTGTTTTGAAGTCTGTGTTCTCTGCGAATTCCGCAAACCTTTTTGTGCAGAGAAGCTGCGGAATTCAAGATAGATGTAAAGACCAGAGCACTTAACCAACAACCAATAACCAACAACCAATTAGAAACTCGAAATCTGAATTTCCTTTGCCGTGATAAACTCAAGCAGTGCGGGTACACCTTCCTGTGTTTTCTGGATCCCGCGTTGGATAGCCGGAATAATCTGATCCGGTGTTTCAACCCGTTCACCGTAGCCACCGAACGCCTTCGCCATGTCTGCGTAGTGACCTGAGATGTCTGTACTACGGAATTTTTCGGTAGAAACGGGCATAATCGGAATCTCAATCGCCATAGAAAAGTTGTTAAATAGCACCGATAAAATTGGGATTCTCTCACGCACAGCAGTCTCGAAATCCATACCTGTAAAGCCGATAGCGGCATCACCCCAGACGTTAACACAGAGATGATCCGGTCTCGCCAGTTTTGCACCCATCGCGAGACCCAAACCATAGCCGAGCTGCGTCGTTTTGCCCCAACCGATATAGGTCAGCGGTGCGACCGACTGCCAGAACGGCGACATTTGGTCGCGTGGACTTCCCGCATCGTGTGTGATGATCGTGTTTTCGACATCGACAGTCTGTAGCAGGTCTCGGATGACGCGGTACGGGGTCATCGGCACTTCATCGGAGGTCAGTTTAGACTTCCACTGTTCGAGCCACTCGGCTTTAACTGCCCTAATTTCTTGCTTAACAGCATCCGCGCGACTCTCAGATGTGCCATTGGTCCGGTCTCGGACGGCTTCTACCAATCCATCTAAAATTAAACCGGCATCGCCAACGAGGGCGGTTTCAACCGGAACGTCTTTGTTAATGTCTGCTGGGTCTAATGTGGCATGAATGACGCGTTTGCCTTCAGGAATCCTGACACCAAAACCCGTCCGCGTGAAGCTGCATCCGATACCGAATATCAGGTCCGTTTTTTGGAGGAAATGATGCACGGGTTTCGGAATCGCGCGCCCACCGGAACCCAATGCTAACGGATGATTTTCAGGAAACGCACTTTTACCACCTAAACTCGTCGTCACAGGTGCACTGAGCAACTCGGCTAATTCTTTCAAAGAGTCCCACGCTTGAGCGTAGTGGACACCTTGTCCGGCGTAAAGGACAGGACACTCAGCATCGAGGAGTGCCGCTGCAGCGGCTTCAATTGAAGCGCTATCAGGTCCGTAACGCACAGTAGGTACTGGTTTTGGATCAAAAGAATCTGAAATTTCCTCATTAAATAAATCTGATGGGAATTCAACAAGCGCAGGACGCGGTCTGCCGTTCCGGACTTGCGTAAAGGCGCGGCGCATAGCTTCCGGGACAGCTTCGGGCATTGTTACTTGCTCGCACGACTTCGTTACGTGCCGATAATTCAAGGCGGAATTGAAATTCGGTTGAATCTGTGTGATACTTCGGGAATAACCACCCGGCAAAACCACAATCGGAGCAGAGTCCCCGTAGGCTTGCGCGACACCACCGAACGCATTTTCGGAACCGGGTCCGCTCTGCATGCAGAATACGCCAATCTTTTCCCCGGAAGTCATTCGGCTCATCGCGTCCGCCATGTGAAGTCCAATCCGTTCCTGTCTGACGATAATCGGACGGATGTCTAATTTCGCTGCTGCCTCGATTATCGGGTTGACAGGATAGGCGAATAGGTACTCTACCCCTTCGGCTTTAAGGACTTTGGCAACTGCATCAACAACTTTCATATTTTTCTCCAATCCGTAGTTACGATTTTGTGATCGGCTTGTATGTATAAAAAAGATTTATGCGTTAGGATTCGTTGGCACACCCCTATCCATTACAAGTGGAAAATGGTCGCCTGCTAATTTATCGCCGTCATCAACGGTGACAAAAGGTTTCATAACGTGGTTTCCGTTGGCATCGTACTGTGTTTCGCCTGTCATGTAATGCACCGCAATCGCACGGCGGGGATTTCCGCTCGTGTTGTCGTGCGAACCGTGCCACGTTAGGGAGTGATGGTAATGGGCATATCCTTTCGGTACAGGACAGAATTCCTCCTCTAATTCGTTATCTTCAAAATGGTCCGGCATTGAATGGATGTCTTTGATGGAATGCAGAAACGGGATCTGATTACCCCAGTGATAGGAGCCGGGGACCATGCGCATACACCCGTTGCTTTCATCAACATCATCCAACGCAACCCAAGCCGTTACCTGACTCGTTTTTGGCGTAAGAATCGGCCAATACGGCGAATCTTGATGCCACATATTGACACCCCCGACTTTAGGGGGTTTGTATTGGATCTGATCGTGCCAGACGCGCACCTCTGTTGCTGCTGTTAGTTGCCCAATTTCTTCGACAATGACGGGGTTGTGAACGAGTCGGTGATAGGCAGGACTCGCCTCCCAAATATTAACGATTTGCCAGACCGGACTCTCTTCCCTGCCACCGAGATTGACAATGTGAACGGGCTGCGGAATATCGACTTTCTCGTAATCGTCAATAACGCGGGTCAGTTCTGACCGTAGTTCCTCAACCTGTTCATCGCTCAAAACACGGCTTCCAAGAAGGAAGCCTTTTTTTTTAAATGTGTCAACCTGGGTTTGGTTGAGCATACCTCTTCCCTCCTATAAAAAAACTTATATGTTGGGCTTCGTCGGTTTTCCAGCATCCATCACAAGTGGAAAATGGTGCCCCGCTAATCTATTACCGTCATTGACAGTAACGAAACGTTTCATGATGTGGCTACCACTTTCGTCGTAGACAGTTTCGCCCGTCATATAATGCACCGCAATCGCGCGCCGCGGATCGCTGCTGGTGTTGTCATGCGAACCGTGCCACGTTAAGGCGTGATGATAATGGACATGCCCCTTCGACACAGGACAGAGTTCTACGTCTAATTCTTTCCCTTCAAAGTGGTCCGGCAATGAATCGATGTTCTCGACCTCACGCAGAAACGGCATCTGGCTGCCCCAATGATAAGATCCAGGGACCATGCGCATACACCCGTTGCTTTCATCAACATCGTCCAACGCAACCCAAGCCGTTACTTGACTCGTTTTCGGCATGAGAATCCCCCACAACGGTGAATCTTGATGCCAACGGTTCACGCCACCAACTTGTGGTGGTTTGTATTGGATTTGGTCGTGCCAGACGCGCACCTCTGTTGCTGCTGTCAGTTGCCCAATTTCTTCGACAATGGTCGGATTGTGAACAAGTCGGTGATAGGCAGAACTCGCCTCCCAAATATTAACGATTTGCCAGACCGGACTCTCTTCTTTACCACCAAGGTTCGCAATACGTACCGGCTGTGGAACCTCAGGTTTTTCATAATTATCAATGACGCGCGCCAACTCCGAACGCAATTCGTCAACTTGTTCATCGCTTAAGACGCGGTTTCCGAGGAGAAACCCTTTTTTTTGAAAGGTGTCAACTTGGGTTTGGTTGAGCATATCTTTTTGCTGTTCCTTGTGGTTTGTTTGAACGGATTGTCGGGACTCTGACTTTAGGGACCGACGATCCTATTTTTCAGTTCCACCCACTCTTCATCGCTGAGTTTCGGGGGCCACGCAATCCGCTTGCCGATGAGTGCAGAGCGATATGCCGCCATAATTAGGTCGAAACCGAGCAGTGCGAATTCTAATCTGTTGCGGTGGGGTTGATTTTCATCATCCAACCAAGTCGCGATGGCTTGTGTAAAGTCACGCTGTCCGAATTTGTCATCTTCACCGAAGTGGGTTTTCTCGACGAAGTGTTCTGCCATACCATCAAATTGGTATCCCCATGAGCCGTTTTCTCGCCACCACATTCTGCCTTTCGTTCCCCAGAAATCGAGGTTGCACCGTGGATTACTACTGGGAAAGTCGATGGTTCCGAATGCTGTCCGTGCGGATTCAAAGTGGACGCGCGCGCCGTTCTCAAATGTATAAATCGCCATTAAATCTTCAGGGCATTGCCGGTACGGAATGTGATAGGTTTCTGCACCCTGAACGGCACCCCAGACGTGTGTGATCGGAATGTCTTTAAGGGCAAAAAGCACGACATCCATTAGATGGGTATCCATGTCAGTGATGTCGCCTTCGGTGCAAGCACGAATGAAATGTATATCGCCGAGGCTATCGTTCTCAAAGAACTCCAGCAGTTTTTCGGCAAAAGGCAGATACCGCCGTTGATGATTAACGATAATCTTCAACCCTGTTTTCTCGTATGCGGCGGCGAGTGCCTCTGCTTCACTGGGTCTGAGTGCGAGCGGTTTCTCTATCACCAACGCCTTAACACCGGCTTCGGCGGCAGGCTCTACCCAGATATGTCGTGGGACTGTTGGCTCTGTTACGGCGTGGACGATATCGGGTTTTTCCTTTTCTAACATCTCGACGTAATCTGTATACCCCGGGATGTTGAGTTCTTCTACCGCTGTTTGTAGTCGTTCCTCGTCAATCTCGCAGATGGCAATTACCTTCATATTTTCGATGCCTTCATAACGTCGGGCGTGGTGGACACCCCGCCTTCCGCCAACAATTCCAGTTCGATACATCGCCATAATGTGCCTCCTCATTGAAGCGTGCAATTGCGGATTTCCCAAACTTGCCATTATATTAACATGCTCGCGAATTTGTGTCAACTGTTTGGGTTGTAGAAAAGGTTGTTGTCAAATTCGTCCCCTTCTGATACAATGCAACGGACTAAGTTAAGGCACTTCTAACTGGAGGGATATATGAAGATTGATAAAATTGAGTCGTTTTTTATTGGGAACGGCTATGTAATTCGGATTCATACGGATACGGGTATCAGCGGTGTTGGACAAACCGCTTGCTGGGGCTATCCAGAGGCTGTTGATAGCATTGTGAGTACGTTTAAGAAATATCTCATCGGGCAGAATCCGCTGCGGATTGAGCATCATTGGCAGTACCTCTACCGTATGGGACCCTTCCGTGGGACCGCGCTGAGTGGTGCTATCAGTGCAGTAGATATTGCGCTGTGGGACATCAAGGGCAAACATTTTGGTGTACCCATCTGGGAACTGTTAGGCGGAAATTGCCGTGACAAAATCCGGCTGCACCTCCTTGGTGGCGGAAGCACACCCGAAACAATGTATGAAGCAGCGAAAGCGGCTGTTGAAGAGGGTTTCACGGCACTCAAGTTTGATCCCTTGGTCGGCGGCTTCCAAGATATGGGAGTCGATCGGCTCGTCAAGACGGCACGCGATATCGTTGCCGCTGCGCGTGAAGGTGGTGGACCCGACCTTGATCTAATTGTTGAAGTACATCGGAAACTGACACCGATGAATAGTATTGTCTTAGAATCGGCGTTGGCACCGTTTAATCTCTATTTCATTGAAGACCCGATTCAGATAGACACTATCGCAACGCAAGCGGAATTAGCGAAACGGATGACAACACCCCTTGCTGTCGGTGAACGCAATGTAAGTATCTGGGAATTCCGTGAACTTCTTGAAGCAGGTGGACCACAATACGTGCGTCCGGATGTCGGTCTGGCAGGCGGTATAACACAGTGCAAGAAAATCGCCGCACTTGCTGAGGCATATCACAGCGCAGTTGTTACACATAACTTCTTGGGACCGCTCATTACTGCTGCGTCGCTGCATTTAGATACGAGTATCCCGAACTTCATCACACAAGAATATACGAAGGCAGATGAATCTGAGAAATTCGCTGTCTATAAAGTAGCGTATCAGCGAGAAGGCGGTTATATTCCGATCCCTGAAGCTCCAGGTCTGGGTATTGAGTTGGACGATAGTTTAATCGAGGAAACCCCATATCAGCCGATGAATACCGGCACGACACTTTTGCGTGAGGACGGCTCTGTCGCTTACGCTGTGTAGTAGTGGTAGGTGCGGTTTCCAACCGCACGAACCTTATTTGATGAAACAAGGTGGAGGAAATCGAACATGAACGCTGAGGAAAAATATCTATTTGATCTGAACGGTTACCTTGTTATCAAGAATGTGCTAACACCCGAAGAGGTAGCCCTCGCCAACGCAGCAATTGACAAACACAGTGATCAGGGGCGTGTCCGTCCCCGCGATCAGGCACTTGATGGCGGTTCGCCAGAATTAAAAGGTGAGCAAGGGAGAGGCGAACTCGGCGGTATGCTCCACTGGGAAGAACCGTGGTGCAACCCCTTCCGACACATGCTCGCACACCCGACACTCATCCCGTATCTGAATGTAATATTGGGCAAAGGGTTTCGGATGGATCATCAGATGTTCCTACTTTCAATGGACAAGGGGGCGGAGGGGCATACTTTTCATGGTTCCTCTGGACCCGGTTTTGACCCGAATCAGTATTATATCTTTCGTGATGGACGCATGCATAATGGTTTGACTGTCGTTACGTTCCAGTTAACCGACGTGCCGCCGGGAGCAGGTGGGTTAATCGTAATTCCAGGGAGCCATAAGAGCAACTATCCGTGTCCTCGGGAGATGCGACTTTATCAGAAGCATCAGGAGCATATCCGACAGGTTGTCTGTGAAGCCGGTGATGTGGCGATCTTCACGGAGGCAGTAACGCACGGGACACTGCGGTGGACTGCCGAGCATCCGAGACGTTCAATCTTGACGCGCTACACAGCAGGCAATATGGCGTATGTTCCCGCCTATCCGGTCCCCGAATGGGCAAACGAACGTCAACGCGCCGTGATGGAGCCACCCTATCATTCTCGCCTAAATCGTCCCGTATTAGAGACATAGGTGTGATTCCAACCTTGGCCAAAGCCAGTAGCACTGCAACAACGGCGCAGTGCAGTTCTGGAAGTGTCACCCACAACGCTACATAAAACCTTATCACACGCTTGTCACCAGTTTAAAAAAAGGAATATCCGATATGTCTACTTCAACGAGTGCAATCTTGGGTCTAATTTTTTTAGGACTCGCGAATGCCTCTGTTTTTTTAATGTTTAAGTTATGGGGCTACCCGTTCGATAAAGAGACACATACCAGTGAGGCTCCACCTTCATTGATGCTGCTCCATCGACTCATCGGTTATGCGTATGCGATCCTTTATGTATTTATGATGTGGCACATGGTGCCGCGTTTGTGGAACTACCAAGTCGAACTACCGCCGCGCACCGTTGCACACCTAATGCTTGGTATTACAATTGGTGTGTTGATTCTCGTCAAGATTGCTATCCTCCGATTTTTCCGACATTTTGAGGAATCCATGCCCTATATTGGCACGTGTCTGCTGATCTGTACCTATCTGTTAATCGGGCTGTCGGTGCCGTTCACGTTTCGTGAGGCAGCGTTGCGGACGCAGACAGGGGCATTCAGCGAAGAAGGCATCGCGCGAACCCGCAGATTACTCGAAAATGCCGGATTGCCAGCAGAGGCTCCGCTTGATCAGCTCGCATCGAAACGGAAATTACGCGAGGGGCAGCACGTCTTACAACGCAAGTGCGTCGTCTGCCACGATTTACGCACTATCCTCGTGAAACCACGCACACCCACAGACTGGGTACGTCTGGTGAATCGTATGGCGATAAAACCGATGATTGGTGAACCTATTTATCAAGAAGAAGAGTGGACGGTCTCAGCGTATCTTATCGCGATTACGCCGGATATCCAAGTTTCCGTACGGGAACAGCGACAAGAAGAGATGCGCGCAGTGGAAGCGAAAGAGGCTGTTCAGATAGCGACAGGCGCTATGGAGGCGGAAGCGACAACAGGTATACCAGCAGTCGCTTACGATGAGGTAGAAGCGAAAGTCCTCTTTGAGGACAAATGCTCGCAATGCCACCCCATCACCGATATTGAAGACTATCCACCTCGTTCTGAGGAGGAGACAACTGAGGTGATAGCACGAATGATAGAGCATGGACTCTATCTCGAAGAGGAAGAAATTGAGATCATTACGCGTTATGTCAATGAAAATTATCTCGAAGAGTAAGTTAGGAGGATGGACTCACTGGGCATAGCTGTAGTTGCTTTCTTTTCTCTACACTCTTCTTATAGAATTCGTAGTGTAGCGCGTTGTGCCTCGGACAAGTCCTAAGAAAATGACAAAAACAAAGATCGCTGACCTCAGCGAACTCAATGACCGCGAACCGGCTTATGCCTTGGTTGCAAATGTTGACCTCGTCGTTATCCAATATGACGACGAGGTTTCTGTCCTCTATGGTAGATGTCATCACCGTGGGGCATTGCTGGCAGACGGTTATATTGATGGAGAGAATCTGATATGTGGTGTTCACTATTGGGATTACCGCTACGATACGGGTATTAGCGAATATCACAACGAGGAACGCCTTGCTAAATTTACAGCGTGGATAGAAGACGATGCTGTCTATGTTGATGAAGACGAGATTCGAGAGTGGGAACACCGGAACCCGCAACCCTACCGTCGTGATGCGTATCAGGGTACCTATCAAGACATCTATGGCACATCCGAAGAACCTTACGTCGCTCAAATTCGGGAATTGGCAAGCCACGGGCTGAGTAAAGTCGGACACCACGGGCAGACCGAAGCAATGGGAGTGCTACGAGAGGAACTACCGAATTGGGACGCGCTTCAGTTTGTAGTTGCGCAGCTTCACAAAACGCCACATCTTGACGACGCACCGGTTGGGACTGAATTGGTTATCGGTCCGCGGGCGAAAAAATCGCTGAAACTGGAAATTCCGATTTTTGTCTCCGATATGAGTTTCGGTGCCTTGTCAGCCGAGGCGAAGATCGCACTCGCGAAGGGGGCAGAAATGGCAGGGACGGGGATCTGCTCCGGGGAAGGCGGAACGTTATTGGCGGAAGCGGAATCAAACAGTCGTTACTTTTATGAACTCGCTTCAGCACAGTTCGGATTCGCTTATGATATACTCGAACACGCCCAAGCGTTCCACTTCAAGGGTGGACAAGGCGCGAAAACAGGAACGGGTGGACACCTCCCGGGGAACAAGGTAACAGCGGAGATCGCAGCGGTGCGTGGGTTGCGTCCGGGGGAACCCGCGATTTCACCGGCACGATTCCCCGATTGGGAAACGCTTGACGATTTCGCCAAATTTGCGGAACGGGTGCGGAAGGAGACCGGCGGTGTTCCGATTGGGTTTAAACTCTCAGCACAGCACATTGAAAAAGACATCGAAGCCGCACTTCACGTCGGCGTGGATTATATCATCCTTGATGGCAGAGGCGGCGGGACAGGGGCTGCACCGCTTCTGTTTAGGGACAACATATCCGTGCCAACGATGCCCGCGTTGGCACGTGCCAGAAAATATCTTGATGAGACAGGAAACAGCGATGTCACGCTCATTGTTACCGGCGGTTTGAGAACCGCAGCAGATTTTGCCAAGGCGTTGGCACTCGGTGCCGACGGTGTCGCGATTGCAAACTCAGCGATGCAAGCCATCGGGTGTATCGGGATGCGGGCATGTCATACGAATAACTGCCCCGTCGGCATTGCAACCCAGAAGGCGCATCTGCGCTCTCGACTACAGGTACAGGTCGCCGCACAACGTCTGAATCGCTTTCTCGGTGCTTCTGTGTCGCTGATGCAAGTATTAGCGCGCGCTTGCGGACATACCCATCTGAATCAGTTCAATCCTGACGATCTGACAACGTGGGCGCGCGATGTCGCCTATTTGACAGGTGTTAAATACGCTGGCGTTTTGCCGTTGTGAGTAAGTGTTAATGATGAACCGGCGCGGTTGGGAAACCGCGCCTACCAATTGACGGAAGACTATAACCGAATTTTCTTGAATTCTTCAATCTGTGCCGTGATTGCACGCTCTGTCGGGAGACGTTCAGCACTTGATGCCCCGTAGAATCCGACAACACCTTCAGTATTTTCCAGAACGTATGTTGCATCTTCGGGTTCCGCAATGGGACCGCCGTGGCAGATAACAAGAATCTCTGGATTGACCGCTTTCGCTGCGTCGTGAATGGCTTGCACCCGTTCAGCGGCAGCTGCAAGCGTGAGAGCAGTTTGTGCACCGATAGAACCTTTCGTCGTCAGTCCCATGTGTGCGACGAGGATATCTGCCCCGGCATCCGCCATTTGTTCCGCTTCGGTTTCGTTGAAGGCGTAAGGGGTCGTGAGCATGCCCATCTGACTCGCTGTCCGAATCATCTCTACCTCAGGCCCGTATCCCATATCGGTCTCCTCAAGCAGTTGACGGAACGTCCCATCAATCAGTCCTACCGTCGGGAAGTTCTGAACCCCGGAAAACCCGATTGCGTCTATCTGTTTCAAGAAGACATCCATCAAACGAAACGGATCCGTGCCACAGACTCCCGCGAGAACGGGTGTATCTGGAACAACGGGTAGTACTTCGCTCGCCATTTCGACAACAATCTGGTTTGCGTCGCCGTAGGGCATCATGCCAGCGAGTGAGCCTCTCCCCGCCATTCTGAATCTGCCGGAGTTGTAGATAATAATCAGGTCAATCCCACCAGCTGCCTCGCATTTCGCGGAGATCCCTGTGCCTGCACCCGCTCCAATAATGGGTTTACCAGCGTCAATATTGGTACGCAATTGGGCTAAAATTGCTTCGCGTTTAAATTTCATCTTTTATATCCTTTTGAATCAAAAATCTCTGTCTATCAATGTTGGTAGATATGCGAATTATACCAGTATTTTAGATTTTCTGTCATTTTATTTTTTTCTCGCCAGCGGAGTGAAACCTTTTGAATTTGACACTCTGTCTATAATGTGGTATACTCTCACGAAACTTTGCCTGCTTGGTCTTTGCGTCGAAATGGATATTATTAAGTCGAAATGGATACAGTGTTATTTGATAGCAATTTTGCTTACAGGCTCCGCCTACGCGCCGGCAGCGGCTTACATAGAAGGTCCTTGGCTGTGGATGATTGCAAAAGGCGCGAATATTAAGACCGACTACCTCGCCATAACCAGCCAAGGCGCGATTACCGAACGTTATGTTGCTGAACACGGTATTAATGAACACGATACCGTGGGACAATTGCGATGGACACGCGGACGCATCCGCCCGACTGTCGATTGTCTGTTCTGGATTTTGGGATGCTATGCTAACAATGTCAACGAAGTCGTCAATGAGATAGGCCTGAGTGCGGAGCGGAATTTGGACTACCATACGGCGTACGCCTTGATTAACGTTATTTCGCCTCGCAACCAGACGAGCGTTCAGATGGGTGTAGGGAGTGATGACGCCGTCAAAGTCTGGCTCAATGGCGAAGTCGTCCATATCAACGATGTTGACAGAGGCACGACAGGAATTCAGGACTTCTTCCGTGTGAATCTCAACGCCGGGGATAACCTCCTCTTGGTCAAGGTCAGTGATAATGAGCGGAATTGGGGGATGTTCTTTGAGATTTATCTGAACACCACGCATTTCACGACAACGCTCCCGAGACGCCGTAGCACCCCGCCGACTGTCTATCCGAAGGTCACCCTTGCAACACAGCTGTTCGATAGGTACGGACAAACGTTTCAACAACCGGAAGTTCAAGGTGTGCTGCCGAATATCCTTGCGTGGCTTGAGCCCCCTGAAAATCGTGCGCGCTTGACCCCCGAATTCGTTGAAATTATGGTTGATAATCCACAACTCCTCAGAGCCTTCGGCGTAGATGCCGAGTCTGTCAATTATATTAAAGACACACCTGATATTAGAAATTTCTTCAAAGACCCAGACTTCCAAACTTTGATTCAAGATGCAGCAGCCCTCTCAGAATTTGTGATGCTCGTTCGGGAAGGTCCCTCGGTGCAAACACGAAGGCCGGAGGATGTTAACCGTGATGGGGTTGTGAACATCCAGGACCTCACCTTCGTTTCGACGCATTTCGGGAAAACCGGAAAGCGCAGTGCCGATGTCAACGGTGATGGGGTTGTGAATATCATCGATCTGACGTTGGTTGCTGGGGCGATATGAACTTTTAGATGGCAATTTGATATAGTAACGTGAGCTTGAAAATAAAATCGTAGGTCGGGTAGAGCGGTAAATACACACGAAAAACCTTAGAATTTGGACAAATAGGTCGTTTTCTAAGGCATTTTCTGCCTAAACAGCGATAGCGAAACCCGACATTCCACTTTTATCAAACTCACGTTATAGTACGGAAGATATTGATACTGGACCGGAGGTGTCGCAAGATGGATACAATCCAGCTGCTTCGTGCGGTAGAGAAGAGTAATTCTGAAAAAGTAAAGATGCTACTCAAAAAGGGCGCAGATGTCAATACGAAAGGCGATCTGGGTAATACCCTGCTGCACATCGCAGCGTCGTCAGATGCCCGTGAAGTAGCAGAGATATTATTGAAGAATGGCGCAGCTATAGAAGCAAGGAACGATCGCGAGCGAACCCCCTTACACATTGCGGCAGAGGTCAATCCTTCCCGGGTAGCAGCACTCTTGTTAGAACACAATGCAGATATAAACGCAAGAGATAAAAATGGGGATACACCTTTACACGCCGCGACGTTTTTGGAATTGGAATGGGAAGATGGCCCTCGTACGGCAGAAGCGTTGCTCAAATACGGCGCAGACATTAGCGCAAGGAACAATGCTGGTATTACGCCATTGCAGCGGGCGATAGAGCAAGATGCCTCTGAAACGGTGAAGTTGTTGATTAACTACAAGGATAAAATAGGTAAAACTGCGCTGCATCACGCTGCAGCAAAAAATGACGCTGAAACTGTAAAACTCTTATTGGCACACAAGGCAGCTATAAACGCAAAAGATAAATATGGGAACACGCCTTTGCACGATGCCGCACGGCAAAACGCCTCTGATACAGCAGTCATCTTATTGGCACACGGTGCGGATATAGAAGCAAAAGATGAATTATTTGGGAAAACACCTTTACACACTGCGGCATGGGAAAATGATTCTAAGATGGTGGAGGTGTTGCTCAAGTCCGGAGCAGACATCAAGGCACGGGACAATGACAACAGAACCTCTTTGCACCGCGCGGCAATCAGAAATGCAGAAATCGCAAGGATCTTATTAGCACACGGCGCAGATATAAACGCGAAGGATAAATATGGGGAGACACCTTTACACCGTGCTGTAGAGCAAAACGCCTCTGATATAGTGGAGGTATTGATTAACTTCAAGGATGAGACGGGTAAAACTGCGCTGCACCACGCTGCAGAAAAAGATGACGCTGAAACTGTAAAACTCTTATCGGCACACGGCGCAGATGTTAACTACAAGGATAGAACCGGTAAAACCGCATTGCATCACGCTGCAGCAAAAGATGACGCTGAAACTGTAGAACTCCTCATCAAAAACGGCATACGTATCGACGCGACAGATTTTGCTGGGGCAACCGCACTGTATATTGCAGCAGAAAATAATGCCAGGGCAACCGCACAGATATTACTGGATAACGGTGCGGATATAAACGCAAAAAGCAATAGGGACATCACACCTTTACACGCTGCAGCACGACAGAATGCCTCTGAAACCGCAGCCATCTTATTAGAACACGGAGCAGATATAAACGCAAAAGATAAAAACGGGAACACATCTTTACAAGAAGCGGCACGGCAAAACGCCTCTGAGACAGTGAAATTATTGGTTAGTTTCACGGATGAAACGCGTAGGACTGCACTGCACCACGCTGCAGCGAAAGATGACGCTGAAATTGTAGAACTCCTCATCAAACACGGCATAGGTATCGACGCAAGGGACTCTGCGAGGGCAACCGCACTGCACCTTGCAGCAAAGAATAATGCAAAGGCAACCGCACAGATATTATTGGATAACGGTGCAGATATAGAAGCAAAAGATAAGGGTGGGAACACGCCTTTACACGTTGCGGCACGGCAAAATGCGTCTGAAATCGCAGCCGTGTTATTGGAACAGGGTGCGGATATAAACGCAGAAGATGAAGATGGGTATACGCCTTTAGACCGAGCCGTAGAGGAAGATGCCTCTGATATAGTGAAGATATTGATTAGTTTCAGAGATAAAACAGGTAAAACCGCACTGCATCGTGCTGCAGCAAAAGATGACGCTGAAACTGTAAAACACCTCATCAAACACGGTATAGGTATCAACGCAACGGATTTTGCTGGAGCAACCGCACTTCACCTCGCAGCAGCGAATAATGCAAAGGCAACCGTACAGATATTATTGGAACATGGTGCGGATATAAACGCAAAAAACAACATTGGTGTCACACCTTTGCACCTCGCTGCACGGCAAAATGCCTCTGATACAGTAAGACTCTTATTGGAACACGAGGGAGATATAGAAGTAAAAGATGAAGAAGGGGACACGCCTTTGCACCACGCTGCACGGCAAAATGCGTCTGATACAGTAGAACTCTTATTGGAATACGGGGCCAATATAAACGCAGAAGCTGAAGATGGGTATACGCCTTTACACCAAGCCGCATGGCAAAATGCCTTTGAAACCACAGTCATCTTATTGGAACATGGTGCGGATGTAAACGCAAAAGATAAATATGCCGATACACCTTTACAAAACGCTGTATGGAAAAATGCCTCTGATATAGTGAAGATATTGATTAGTTTCAGAGATAAAACGGGTAAGACTGCGCTCCATCGTGCTGCAGCAAAAGATGATTCTGAAACTGTAGCAGTGCTAATCAAACACGGTATAAGTATAGACGCGACGGATGCTGCTGGGGCAACCGCCCTTCACATAGCAGCAGAAAATAATGCCAGGGCAACCGCACACATATTATTGTCCCACGGTGGGGATATAAACGCAGAAGATAAATGTGCGGAGACACCTTTACACCGCGCGGCACGGCGCAATGCGTCAGAAACGGCAGTGTTCTTATTGTCCCATGGTGCGGATATAAACGCAGAAGATGAAGAGGGGTATACACCGATACACCGAGCGATAGAGGAAAACGCCTCTGAGACAGTGAAGTTATTGATTAGTTTCAAGGATAGAACGGGTAAGACTGCGCTCCATCGTGCTGCAGCAAAAGATGACCGTGAAACTGTAGAAACTCTCATCAAATACAGCATAACTATCAACGCAACGGATTCTGCCGGAGCAACAGCACTGCACCTCGCAGCAGCGAATAATGCAAAGGCAACCGCACAGATATTACTGAAACACGGTGCCAAGATAAACGCAAAAAACAACAGTAATGCCACGCCTTTACACCGAGCCGTAGAGGAAAACGCTTCTGATTCTGATATAGTAGAGTTATTGATTAGTTTCACGGATAAAACGGGTAAGACTGCGCTGCATCAGGCTGTAGAAAAAGATGACGCTGAAACTGTAAAACTCTTATTGGCATACGGTGCGGATATAGAAGCAGAAGATAAATATGGGTATACACCATTGCACCAAGCTGCGTGGCAAAATGCGTCTGATATAGTAAAACTCTTATTGGCACGCGGTGCCAATATAAACGCGAAAAACAACATTGACATCACACCTTTACACAACGCCGCACGGCAAAACGCCTCTGATACAGTAAAACTCTTGTTGGCACAAGGGGCGGATATAAACGCAAAAGATAAATATGGGAACACACCTTTACACAACGCTGCAAGGGAAAATACCTTTAAGACAGCGGAAGTGTTGCTCAAGTCCGGAGCAGACATTAATGCAAGGAACAATCATGGTACTACACCATTGCACCGAGCTGCCCGTCAAAACGCCTCTGATATAGTGGAGTTATTGATTAGCTTCAAGGATGAAACGGGTAAAACCGCACTGCACCACGCTGCAGCAAAAAATGACGCTGAAACAGTAGAAGTCTTATTGGCATACGGTGCGGATATAGAAGCAGAAGATAAATATGGGTTCACACCATTGCACCGAGCTGCGTGGCAAAATGCGTCTGATATAGTAAAACTCTTATTGGAACACAAGGCGAATATAAATGCAAAAACCAACATTAATGCCACTCCTTTACACAACGCCGCACGGCGAAATGCATCTGATACAGCACAGATATTATTAGCACACGGTGCCAATATAAACGCGGAAGATAAATATGGGTATACGCCTTTACACCAAGCCGTGCGTCAAAACGCGTCTGATACAGTGAAAATATTGATTAGTTTTACGGATAAAACGGGTAAGACTGCGCTCCATCGTGCTGCAGCAAAAAATGACACTGAAACTGCAAAACTTCTAATCAAACACGGTATAAGTATAGACGTGCCAGATTCTGCCGGAGCAACAGCACTGCACCTCGCAGCAAAGAATAATGCCAGGGCAACCACACAGATATTATTAGAACACGGAGCCAACATAAACGCGGAAGATGAATATGGATATACACCTTTACACGAAGCCATAGAGAAAAATGCCTCTGATACAGTAGAAGTCTTAATGGAACATGGTGCGGATATAAATGCAAGAAATATATTTGGGTATACGCCTTTAGACCGAGCCGTAGAGGAAAGTGCCCCTGATATAGTGAAGCTATTGATTAACCTCAAGGATGAAGCGGATGAGACTGCACTCCTTCTGGCTGCAGCAAAAAATGACGTTGAAACTGTAGAACTCCTCATCGAAAACGGTATAAGTGTCTACGCGACGGATTCTGATGAAGCAACCGCCCTGCACCTTGCAGCAGAAAATAATGCGGGCGCAACCGCACAGATATTACTGGATAACGGTGCGGATATAGAAGCCAGAAACGATCTTGAGCAAACTCCCTTGCATCGGGCGGCACAAGAAAATTCCTTTGATACAGCAGTCATCTTATTGGACCATGGGGCAGATACAAACCCAAAAGATAAATATGGAGACACGCCTTTGCACGATGCCACATGGCAAAACGCATATTATACAGCAGTCATCTTATTGGAACGTGGTGCGGATATAAACGCAAAAAACAATAGTAATACCACTCCTTTACACCGAGCCGTAGAGAAAGATGCCTTTAATATAGTGGAGCTATTGATTAGTTTCAAGGATGAGACGGGTAAAACCGCACTGCATCAAGCTGCAGCAAAAGATGATGCTGAAATTGTAGAACTCCTAATCAAACACGGCATAACTATCAACGCGATGGATGCTGCTGGGGCAACCGCCCTGCACCTTGCAGCAGAAAATAATGCCAGGGCAACCGCACAGATATTATTGGATAACGGTGCGGATATAGAAGCCAGAAACGATCTTGAGCAAACTCCCTTGCATCGGGCGGCATAGGAAAATTCCTTTGATACAGCAGTCATCTTATTGGACCATGGAGCCGATATAGAAGCAAAAGATAAATATGGAAATGCCCCTTTACACGCCGCGGCACGCAACAATGCCTTTGATACGGCAGAAATATTACTGGACCATGGTGCCGATATAAACGCAAAAGATGAATATGGTAATACGCCATTACAAATAGCGGAAAATAAAAACGCTCAAGAGACAGCAAAAATATTGGTAAACTATAAGGACTGGGAAGGAGAAACACAACTACACTACGCAGCACGGCACAATAATTATAAAGAAGCGAAAATGTTAATCAAGTACGGCGCGAATGTCAACGCAAAAGATGATGTAGGTGATACACCGCTACATATTGCAGCACTGTACAATACGTGCGAAGTTGCGGAGGTATTGCTCAAAAATGGGACAGAGGTCAACACCAAGGATAATGGGGGCGATACACCGCTACATATTGCAGCACAGCAGAATAACTATAAAACTGCAGAAATGTTAATCAAATACGGCGCGAATGTCAACGCAAAAAATGATGTAGGTGATACACCGCTACACGTTGCAGCGTTTTTAAATGCATATAAGACAGCGGAAGTATTGTCTAACAATGGCGCAAATGTGAATATAAAGAACCTTGCTGGCAACACGCCGCAATTTTTTAAAAAGAATGATGGCGACCCTCATTGAATATAAAGAACCGGCAACACGCCCTGGCACATTGGAATCGAGAAAGATGCTTCGGGGACAGTGAAGGTATTGCAAGGATGAAATGGGTAAAACTTCACTACATCGTGCAGTAGAGAACAATAGCAGGAATGTGTAAAAACTGAAACGGCAAAGTTGAGCATCAGCAGCTTTGCTTTGAAACTGTCTTTGCATTCAATGAAACATAGGTTTCGATATCTTTGAAATACTGCTAATTGTTTTTGACAATTGGGTTTTTGCATGATATAATAACTTTGTTGGTTTGCTTATTGGCAAACGTCGTGCTTAACAACCTTGCTTCATGAGACACAGTTCGGACACGAATGCAGAAACGTATCTACATTGAGACGACAATTCCGAGTGCCTACTACACGTTGCGAATGGACGCAGGCTCGCTCGCTCGACAACGGTTAACTCGGCAGTGGTGGGAGGAATATGCAAATCAATTTATTCTGACTTCCAGTATTGCTGTCGCTACCGAACTTAGGCGAGCGAGAAGCAAAGTAACGCAAGAGCGGCTTAAGTTACTTGAAGGTGTTGAACTGTTCGCTAGTACCAACGAGATTCAGCGAATTGCACAAGTCTATATTGATAAGTTAATAATGCCTCAAGATCCGCTTGGAGACGCGCTTCACCTTGCAATTGCCTCGTTTCATAAAATTGACGCATTACTCACATGGAATTTAGCACATATTGCTAACCCGAACAAATTTGATTTCATTACGCAGATTAATCGTGAATTGGGATTACCGATGCCCTTATTAACAACGCCTCTGAATTATTTAGAAGGGACAATCTAAAATGAAGAATGCTCACCTCATCAATAACGAAGAAATGAGCGAGGTCGTTAAGGAGGTTCGCGAAATACGCCATAAAATCTCTGCAGAATGTGGACATGATCTCGAACGGTTAATTGCTTATCACCGAGAAATAGAGAAGGAATTGCGGAAGTCTGGCAAATATAAGTTCGTCGAGTCTTCGAATGATAAACCTGAACCTTTAAAGACTGAAGCCGCGGATTAAGAAAACTGCAAAGTCAATCAACGCCGTGCATGCTGTGATTCCGCAGGCGCGCTATACACAACGTTAAGATGTGGCGTCTCTAAACGGACATGTCCCTCAAGGCGAGAGGTTAGACAACTCTCCAATGCACCGCTCACCAATAACGTCCGTTCCGCGGTATAGGGCGCAATACCCGTTTCAAAGAGCTCCTCAATCTTGGCAATCAGACACGCCGAATAAGTGACATTCGGCGTCGGCGTTAAGAAAAACTGCGTGGACACCGGCACCGATTTGTCCTTCAGTTGTGCAGCGAAGCAGTAATCTCGGACTGCACCGTTGAGCATCAGAAGCGTCGCCTTCAAACCGTCGTTATATTCAATAAAATAGGCAGACGGATTTTCAACGAGTCGGTAGATTTCGCCATTAGCAATCATATCCTGCGTTCTGCCGTCTTCATCTGTTAAACCACACGGCGTATCACTTCTCGAAAGTGCTGCTTCCAATAATTCTATAGACCAGCGTCTGTCTTTCCCCGCCTCCCAGACAGCGTCACCCTCAATCAACTGCACCGCAGCGACTCCAGTTTCGCCGCCCTTTCGGCGTTCTACCATACACTGCATCGCCTCCAAGGCGTGATAGTCCATCGGATCCGAACCGCCAACGCCTACCATAAGTGCCTCTTCTATTTCACATTCCAAGGGCAATTCAACATCCGGCAACCGCCACGTGACGGGCAACGATGAACCTGCCAAAACCCCAAAAACGAGACGATGTCCATCGTCCACCATCTCTTTTGCTTTCTCAAAGCTGTAGGAGAGATGTTTATCGTTGTAGATAGGCACGGCACGTCCATCTTCCTCAAAAACCTTGACGCACGCTTTGAAGAATTCATACCGTGGATAGAGGACTTGATCTTTCTCATTGCGTGGATATTCGCCGTGTTCACCGATGAGTAGCACGGCATCCACCGCAAGTTCATCACCCCCACATCGGAGTGCTTCAGCAATCGTAGGATAGACGGAGAAACCGAATTCTCTGGCACGGTCAAGGCTCTGATCGCCTTCTGGTTTCTGGTCAACAAACAGAGAGACAACTTTCATATTCGGACGGTGCCATCTACCCTCGGTTGGGTAGCCGACGAGAAACCGGTCGGCGAAGTGTTGCGCGTGCGATAGATAACGATAAATCGTAGCAATAACTGCAATGCGTTTCATGCGCTTAGGTCCTCCAAAAGGTTGACGTTTCGGTGGATTGATAGGCGATGTCTAAATGGAGTGTCTCCTGTCGTGTGCCTTCGGCAAAGAGGCTGTCAACGCCTGCTGCGACGAGTCCCGTTGTCAATAGCGTCCGTTCAACCGGATAGGTCGCTTCGCCTGTCAGGAACATCTGTTCGATGTTGTGAACCAGTGGCGAAAAGAAGTTCGCCAACGTCGTCCGTGCGGGCGGCATCGGGAGATACATCTGTGTTGAAAGGATCTCATCGTCCGACCCGATATAGGCGGCAAAGTTGAAGTCCTGCACCAATCCGTTCATCAGAATCATCGTAGATTTCAAGCCATCGTTGTGTTCATATTGATAGGCGATCGGATCTTTCACAATCTCCTTCAATTCGTCGATATTTGGAAACGGATTGTTAAAACCGGGACGCGAAGGTGTAAGTGTATGGCTCCGACAGAGTGCACTCTCAAAAAGTTCACGTGACCAGCGTTCAGTGTGGTGTGCTTCCCAGAACGCATCGCCGCGGTATGCCTGCAGCCATTTGACACCGCTCTCGCCGCCTTCGCGCCGTTCCACCATACACTGTAAAGTCTCCAGGGCGTGGAAATCGTAACTATCCACGCCACCGTAACCAACGCATACCGCTTCGGATACCGATACACCAAGCGGCATGTCGATAGACGGCGTGCGCCACGTAACCGGTAGTGAGGAACCTGCCATGAATGCGAAGTCCATGTTTTGAGAGATGTCGTACATCTCTCTCGCCCACTCCCAATTCCATGAGAGGTGTTTATCATTGAAGGCTGGCACCCCGCGCCCACTCCGTTCAAACACTTCAGCCATCTGCTTGAAATGCTCATAGCGCGGATAGAGGCGTTGTCCTTTTTCGTTGGTTGGATATTCACCGTGTTCACCAATGAGTAGCACACCGTCAACAGCCAATTCCTCGCCGCCAAGGGTGAGTGCTTCCGCTATTGTCGGATACCCCTTTACGGATGGGAAACGCTCCAACCGGTCGCGGCTGAGGTCATTGTCGTTGATCTGTTCGACGTGGAGGGAGACGAGATCCATCGACGGATAGTGGTGTCGGCTGTTCCACCCGTAGCCTTCCAAGAATCGGTCGACGATGTGCTGCGCATGTGCGTATTTGTGATAGATCGTCGCAATCGCTGCGATTTTAGGACGTGTGGTCATTCTTCCCCCTTGGACTTCATAGTGATTCAGTGCTCTTTCTGCAATCCGAACAAAAGCATCACCAAATTTTTACAAGTTTTCCAACTATTTGCAAAACTTGAATTATCGTTGCATCTGGCATGTCACCTGCGTACTTGGCGCGTCTTTCCCACCAATCCAGACTCTTAATGTGATCGGCTTGGATGACTCCGGTGAGTTCAAGAATACCGGTATTATCCCTGTTGCGAATTTCTACCCCTGGGGGGATTGACACATCAAGGTCTACACGATAAGGCTTCCGACTCGTTGTAATGGGACACATGATCGCCAACCACAATCTGCGATTGTAGAGTTCTTCAGATACGACAAGGGCCGGACGCTCTTTTGCTTGCTCGTGTCCTGCTTGTGGATTGAAGTCAATCCACACTACGTCACCATGTCGTGGAACGTACATAGTTAATCTCACCATACTTCTTTGCCTACTGGCGGTCCCGTATTGACTTCAGCGGAGGCACAGGGTTCTGGTTCTCTGGTTGTAGGTTCTGGTACTTTAGCTAAGAGTTCCTCTAATGTATAATTCGGAGGCGGCACGGGTCCCCGCCGTTCTTTCTTGGGTGGAATGTTGCTGTTTGGTGTTTCAACCTTATCGCTCCATAGGTCGAGTTTTGGCTCCTTGCTTGTAATTTTCGCGGGTGGACAATTCGATTTTTTCATGAGTTAGCCCCTTTCCCATCCTCTGGCGGCGTGCTATTGTTTTGCAGTGAGAATAAATATGTCGCAACTTGTGTTGTAGTATAACAATATCACAATTCTGAAGGAAAACGCAATATTTTTCGGTTTTCGGTTGATTGTTGGTGTTCAGGTCATTGTGCTTTCAGCGGTCAATGGATAGTATCCAAACTTACGAACTTTGACAAGGACGGACTTTCCTCCCTCACCTGAGGACATGGACTTCCAGTCCGTAAATTTTATAATAATGCGGCACAAGAATCTGCCTACGGCGACGGTATTATTGAATCGACATTTAGCGGCTTCTCAATGAGTACAACCGGTGCTTGGCAACAGTCGCAATCCCCCGGTGCAACGGCGCGGATGTAGCACGTATCGCAGTAGTAGTAGAGCTCATGTACAACGCCATCCTTAATGGAAGAGAATCGGATAACCTCCAGCAGTTGCGTATTTGGAAAGACGCGCCCGTTAATGATTAAGTCTTTCTCATGCAGTCGCTCGTCAACAAAGAATGCCTCAGCTAACGATGTACGCAAAAGCGTGTAGTATTTGCCTGCCTCCGTCTTGACCCCATATAAATGCGGATGGGTTTTAAAGAGTTCGACATTGTAGTGCGCGTGCATCTCTTCCGCTAAGCAGACAATATTTCCTCGGAGTTCAACTTCCTTTGGTTTTTGCTCTTCCGTTGGCGGTGTGGCTCCGCTCATCAATAGACTCAAGATGATGAGAAAGGGAACCAATATTTGAAAATTACGCATCGTTTGCCTCCTTCTTTGCCCAGCGATTTGGACCCGGTCCGGGTTGATGTTCGTCGCGAATGCGTTTAAATTCTTCAGGTGTGGTGACAACGTCTTCTGGATGTCTTTTGCTCCGTGCGAGAAAACCTGCTTCCGGTTGATAACCGGTCGGTTTCGCAGCGTCCTGATAGCGCGAATCTACACTCCATCGAACCTGATGGCTAACGTTTGGAATGGAGCGATGGGGGGTGAGGTTGGTAAGCAGGAGGACACTGCCGAACTTGACAGGAACCACAACCGGATTGACTTCGGGTAATGCATCATCCGGTATTTCAAGATAAAAACGTTCAGAATGACGATGTCGGAACACGCCGTCCCGATGAGCGTGCGGGATGACTTCCATGCATCCGTTTTCAACAGTCGCATCTATCAACGGAATCCAGATTGTGAGTTGTAAAACCGAGTCACATTTAGGCTCCATATAACCCGCGTCCTGATGCCATGGGACGAGCGTGCGATCGTGTTCAGGGAGTTTCGGACGCACTCGGTATGCCGGATGACACATAATCTCGGGTCCGACAAGCGATTCGGCAATGTCCAGCAGTTTTGGATTGATGAGTAGGTCGAAGAGTGCTGGACCTGTGTGTGCACCGCTGAACACTTTCTGAAACACAGTCGAAGATTGTGCCGTAATTTTTGCCAAACGCGTATCAAAGCCTTCTGTTTTGAATTCGGAGTCGATTTCACCTGCAGCATACAGTTCTGCTGCGCCGGTATCGACAATTTCTTCAAACTCGGCAATGAGTGGATTTAAATCGTCGGGTGCAAGGGCACCTTCAAGTAACAGATAGCCGTTTTCGTTAAAATCGTGGATTTGAGAGTCAGTTAGTACTTTCATAATCTATCTTATATTTCGACGAGTTCAATCAGGATGCCGTCTGGATCCTTTGCGCATGCGACACCTACCGCATCAGGCGCGCTTATGGGTTCGGATAAGAATTCGACACCCTTCTGTTTTAGGTTTTCAATGGTCTGTTGAATATCGTTAACGAAAAAGGTGAGCCAACGGACACCTGCGGAGAATGCGCCTGTCGGTGTCGGTGGTGATGATTCGATGTCCATCAGTTTTATGAGTGTGTTGCCTGCCTTAAGACGCACCTGACGAAAGCCTGTCGGTGCGAGCCCTACGTCGCGCGCGAGAGCCTCTGGAATCTCCAATTCCAATACAATCTCAAGTCCCAACTTGTTGTGATAGAAGTCCAGCGATTCGCTGAAATTGCTACAGGTAATAGCGATGTCAATAGTCGGATGCGATAAATTTAGCACAGATTTTTAACCTCCTACAAGAACGAAGATTGCTTCTCGGAATTGACCGAGCGGACGCGCGTTATAAGTGAGGTCTACGGGGATGACAATTCTTCCCAATGCTTCACAGTGCCGTGGAATCGGAATTGAGAAGTCGATGTGTCCATCTGTTTTCGGTGGGATAGTTGTGTGTGCAGGGTCAATTCCCACATCCCACGCTGGCGGCAGCATCGGTTGAGCAGTTGCTGTACGCGGTTCAGATGAGTGGTTCGTTATCTCCACGCGTAACTGTGCCGTTTCCCCGGGTGTGATTTCCTGTTCATAAGGATAGCAGCGGACCCAATGTTCGTCCATACCGTAGTTGGCATGGTCCCACGGAAAGAGGACAGTGTAGCATTTTTCACGTTCAGCGAGTGTGTCCAACATACATTCAATTTCGGCATCAGTAAAATCGAACGCAGGATTGACATGGCAGTTGAAAATATGCGTGGGTTTGAGTTGCTGAATCAGGCGTATACATTTTTCATAGCCGACATCCTCACCGAGTAGGTTCCGGTTGCCGGAACAGTAGTCGTCAATTCCCGACATTGTGAAGGAGTCACCACCAAAGAACATCCGTACGCCGTGTCCCTCAACGAGTAGACCGGCGTGATAATAGGTCTGTCCCGGAAAATGGTAGGCGGTCATCGTGAACTCGTTCCACTGCCACGCATCGCCGTCGTGGGTGATGCGATCAACTCGCGTGACGGCAGGTGAAATGCAGGGGAGGCGGAATCCTATTGGATTTGTGATAACCTCTGCGACGACTGAATCTGTTATCGTTTCACAAGGAAAAGTCGCTTGGAATTCGGGAATAGCGTCAACATGGTCATCGTGATAGTGCGTTACCCAAAACTGTGTGACCTCTGAAATGTCGCCACCTGTTTGCAACTGCTGGATCTGTTTGATGACATTCGGTGAACCGCAATCCATCACGAACGCCTCGCCGGTTTCGGAGATGATGAGCCACGTCGTCCCGAAGTGACGCAAAAATTCGGGAGGCGGCTTACCTTCTCGGATAGGCATGTGTCCGGTGCGTCCCTCGAACTCACTAAAGAGTTTCGGAAAGTAGTGCCGAAGTGCGGAAATCGCGACGTATCTATCGTAGCAGTCTGCTAATCGATGAAGAAGTACGTCAATTGCCTTATCGGGATCTCTCATAACAACGCCGTGTGTCGGAATGAGTGCTGTCGGCGATGCGTCGCGAATCTTTTCAAGGCTCTCCGTTAGTTCATTTCTCGCGCCGAGAAACCCGTGATAATCGCTCGTCTGTTGTCCCTTTTGCAAACTGTAGAGTTCCCACAATTGCCCTTCGTCGTAAATGAGATCGCCAGAGAACGCGAAACGTTCACCGTCAACAGCGATAAGGTAGGTGACACTTCCATCAGTATGTCCGGGTGTCTCAAGGACTTTCAATGAGGCTGCCCCCCACTGAATCTCTGTCCCTTCGATGTATGTATCGGCTACACGGATGGCGTTGGCGAGCATGAGATTGTGTGGATGGTAGTTGTAGAGGTGCCATCGGTATTGCGGATCGTTCCAAAAAGTCTTGACCTCGCTGAACCACGCCGCCTCTTTCGCTGGGATGCCGACACGGGTGTTATCAGGTATCGAAAACCCTGATGTGTTATCACGATGGTGGTGAGTGAAAAGCACCTGATCAATACCGGTGATACCGAGTTCTGTGAGTGTCGTGTGGAGGGTTGTACCACTTGGGTCAATGAGGAGTGCCCGATTTCCGTCGCGGAGAATGCCTGTGTTGACATGTCCGTGATGGACGTATAGGTGATAGCTAAGTTGGGAAAATTGGGTCTCCATTGGGTATCCTCATTCTCGGAACCGATCTCATAGAAACACTGCCGGTGAGACTTTAAAAGTCTCTGCTAAAGTGTGAATGTGCGTGACTGTCAAATCCCGTTCACCTTTAAGAATCTCCTTGACAGCATCAGGAGAACCGAGTGCAGGCAGGTCTGAGGGTTCAAGTTGGTGTTCTTCCATTAAAAACTTAAGCACTTCAACACCACTACACTCAGGGATTGGATGATGTTTCTCCTCGTAGGCGTCGACAATTGTGCCGAGTGTATCAAGGAGTTCATAAAGTGGGTGTTGCTCGTCGGTCCCCACTTCATCAATCAACGCGTCTAATGTGGCAATAGCTTTATCATATTCTTTTTCATCACGAATCGAAAAGAGAGGTTGAACGATACGCCAGTGTATCTGAATATCTTCTGCAATAACGCTCATGTTTTCCATTCTCCTCTGTTATATTCATCATGTGTTAGCACATGGCGAACATAGACTTTTCCGCGATTGAAATGAATGGAGACAATCAATCGATATTTATTGCCGCCGATGTTAAACACAGCCAAATTGTCAACAAAATCTACGCTTGGAAACACTGCGCGCAATTCAATAAAATTTCCAAACGAACTCTTGGTGATAAGTGTGAACCAACGCCTAAGCGGCGTTTGACTGTTAGGATGTTTTTCCCAGAATTCGCGCAGTGCCTTTTTGCTAATAACGTGCATCCTTTTTCCAAAGGTTACGCCTCTGCGAATTGCGGTCTGCCGAGGGCATCCGTTCTACCTTGTCGTTTGTAGTGCGGCAAGTGTCCATTCGCATCGGCTAAAATCCGCTCTTTCGCAAGCGCGATCCGATCAGCACCTTGGTCAACGATATTGTGTTGACACGCTACATCTGCCTCAAGGTCAAACAGTCGGACATCGTCCTGGAAGTCAACGCTGGAGAAATACCAGCTCCTCGCGTCTTTATACCAAACGGAGTTGACATAGCGACAGGTGAGGTACTCACGAGATTCCCAGCCGTTTTTTCCTTCTACGAGTGATAATAGGTTCTGCCCTTGTATTTCACCGGCAGGTTCAACTTGGCTGGCTGCCATCACAGTAGCAGGCACATCGAGCGTATAGACGAATTCATCGCAGGTCGTACCGGCATTGACACCTGACGGATGGCTAACCATCATCGGAATATCCATTGTGCCCGGATACATGAAGTTAGCGGGTTTTCCTGTGGCTTTGTCTGGATTCTCTGCAAAGTTTGTCCCATGGTCTGCAAGGAAAATGATGAGTGTGTTCTCGCGCAATCCAAGACGATCAATGGTATCCACCAATTTTCCGAACCATGTATCCACGAGCGTTACCAAACCGGCGTAATTGGCTTTAACGCTTGGGAGTCTATCTTCAAGTTCCTTATCGTTGAGTGAACCGTAGGGAAGATTGAGACAGATAGGCTCGCGATCTTCGCGTTTGCCGTAGAGATCGTAGTAGTGGATGGGTGCTTCCCATGTCTCGTGCGGTGTGAAACTATCGACATAGAGATAAAATGGCGTATTTTTATGGTTGTGTTCGACGAATTCGATGGCGGAGCGGAATAACCTCGCGGCGTGCCACGTCTCCTCCGGACGTTCGGGTTGGACGTTCACAATATGGGCGCGAATGCGTTCTGGATTTCCACGGTAACGAGAGATGAGCGCGGGATCAGCGTGTGCAGCGCCCCGATACCTATCCTCGGCTTGACCCCGGACGAATTCCCACTGCTGGAAGCCTCGCGTAAAGTTCATACCCGGCACGAAATAGTGCGGGACATCGGCAAAGAAGCCGGTGTGATACCCGTTTCGGACAAGTGATTCAGCGATTGCGGGTTCGTCAGCAGACATGGGTTGCCAGCCGGGGGTATAAACGTTGTCCCACGGCACGGGTGTATAAGTGCTGAAGGGATAGGCACGTCTACCGGTATGTAGTGTACGGCGCGTCGGGATTGTCGGTAAACATTCCGGATGCGCGTTTGTAAATCTGACGCTCTGTTCGGCAAACTGTGCCAAATTCGGTGTATGAATCCAATCGTTGCCATAAGGACTGAGATATGCTGTTCGCAGTGTATCCGAAACAACCACTACTATGTTCCAACTCATCTATTAACCTCCACGGGATAAGAAATGAAGTGTCTCTTAAATCTTGGCCAGTGCCAGCAGCCACGCAACAACGGCGCGTGGCGAACCGTACCCCCGCCCAGGGCACTTGAACGACACTTGGTGCTAATTTAAAAAACCGAGTAATCGAAAACGAGAACATCCTCAACGAGCGGACGAATATGTTCGCTTGCTATCTGACGGTGAAAAGGATGTGGTAGATAGGCATCGCGTGCCGCTTCGTCTGTAAAACGGACGATAAAACCGTACGTATACCCTTGACTTTTCCCTTCAGGACTGTTGTTTGTGCCAGCAGTTATGGATTCAATACCCGGAATTTCGTCAGCCATTCCTAAGAGGGCATCGGACAAGGTCTCCAACTGCGCTTCGGTAACCTCCAATTTTAGTTTCAGTAAGACGATGTGTTCAACCATTATGGTTTCCTTGTTTCTGTAGCGAAAATTTGTTTTGGTAAATTGAAGAAAATTGTTGTATAATCAATAAGTATGACATAAATGTTGTTTTTTTTCAAGTTTTCCACGAGGTTTGCAAACGAAATTACGGAGGAATATCAAAGATGAGACGTGCTTATGTTTGTGTAGCTGTTTTGTTCATCGCGACTTCGTTAACTGTATTCGCGCAGCAAGTGGTGGTAACGGAGATAGAGGACAATAAAGGGGGTATCTATAAAGCCGTCGAGTTAGAGGAAGGCGGAAAATTTTTCCACGATCGCGACTATACGATTACGCATATCCCGAAAGAGTTTCTCGGATTCACGCAGGTTTCCACGTCAGCGGACTGCCCGGGCGGACAGGACTATCAGTTGACGTTTAACATCGACCGACCGGCGTACGTCTATCAAGCTTGGGATAGCCGACACACACGTCCGGAAGACCGCGGGCAAGACCCGAAAGGCTGGTTTACAGACGGGTATACCGATACAGGCGAAATACTGATGCTTGACGCACCGCATGCGCCAACCGAGTACTTTATCTACAAATCCAATGAACCCTACGATGGAACAGTCGAGTTGCTCGGTATTGACGAAGTCATCGGGGATCCAGTCCTCATGTGGACTATTTTCCTTGAAGAGACTGTACTTCCTGTGGACCCAGAAGGGAATCTAACAACGACTTGGGGTGAAATTAAGGCGGATTAACAGGGATCAGTTGTTGGTTATAATCAACGGTATGAATGCCGCATGGCATTCCCTGGGTTATTGGTTGTCGGTTAAACTTCCTTGTAGATGCTTAGTGTTTGCATGCCACAAAAGTTCTGTACCGACAACCATTAACCCTTTAGAGCGCGCTAATAGATAATACATGCCCCACCCGCACAGACGCTTCCGGCTTGTTGGGTTACATCACCGGCGACATTATCCACTTCGCTCGCTTCAAATTCAGCGACAATCGACATTGTTTTCTCTGTTGGTTCTGATAAACTGAGCTGGAGACTGTCGTTCTGCGTGAAGGACACAGTGCACCCTGAAAACACAGCTGCAACACAGAAGAGAATCAGTATGGAAAATAGACTCACTCGTTTATATTTCATTTTACACCTCAATGCTCTGAAGATCCGCTTGATCAAGTGTATTTGTACCTAAACCGAGCGCGCTTGCTGTACTGATATGATTGGAAAATTTAGACACAGAGTCTAACTCCATTTCCTCGCGTTTTTGGTTAACGGTCTGGAGAACCAGGACATCGAGGATGACAGGATCTGCACTCACAAAAAGCGTTCCATATTTCCACGTACTTTCAGCGTGATAGGTAGGTCCTTTGTCGAATGATGCGGCTAAGCCGTCAACAATGTTGAGAACCAGTTTCTCTCGGATCACCTTATGTTCCAGAATCTCACCGATCGCTGGATTGCAGTAAAGCGGTTTACCGTGAAATCTGCGTGTGTTATCAACACTCCCGAACGCCAGATTCTTTAAACATCCGCTTATTCCTGCCATTTCATGGTGTTTCAAAACGGGAACGTTAATCAGCACATCGACCATCTCGGTGACGATTCGGGAGTATCGAGAAAAAGTGCTCCCGTTCTCTCGACGCGTGATACTGTCCTTTTCGCTCTCATAGAACACCTCATCGTCGTATCCAATCCCTTCCGTGTCGGAAGCGACGGTTCGGACCTCAGTATCATCTCGTCTGATCGGGTAACCGGCGTTCAAGAGGTGCTCTTCAAACCGATCCCAGATGATAACCTGTTTGCGGAGGACACCTGCACTGTATAATCCCTCAACGATTTTGTCAACGATGATGGCGTGTGTGCTAAGTTCGGGACCACCGAGCGGGTTGATTTTTATGCCGACAATATCATCAGGGAGGACGATATCCCGCCATGCCTCTTTAGCAGAGGAACGTCCGGTGAGTTTCATCATCGCCTGATCGACCAGTTCACTCGCTGCATCTTCATCGAGTTGGTCGTCTTTCCAGACCTCTTTACCGACTGCTTCAACGACTGGGGTGAGCGGAATTGTCTGTGTGTTTTCAGGTTGTAATTGTCCGCTGCGGGTCTGGGCAAGTGCTGGGAGCGTGCTGAGCGTACCAATGCTGCCAACACCTGCAGCGAGCCTTAAGAACTCTCGGCGGTTCAGTTTGTCTCGGTCGTGTTTCACCTCTTGGCTGTCGGCGATGATATTTGCGATAACGAGATCGTGAGGTTTCATCAAAGTTTACCTAATTCTTGGAGGATTTGTGCCACTGGGACTTTATCAGCCTTATTGTGAATGGACTTCCAAGTGATGGTTCCATCCTGCTTGAGAACATAGTAGGACGTACGAGCTATTCTCGGATTGAAGAGATCGACGACGTTATAGTCAGAAATGGTCGTCACGTCTGGATCGGACAAGAGCGGGAACTTGACCCCTTGGTTTTGAGCGTTTTGCTTAGTTGCGGCTTCGCCATCAGAACTGATTGCGATGACTTCTGCACCAGCGGCTTGAATCGCTGCATAGTTCTTTTGCAACTCAACGAGTTGATCTCTACAGAAGGGTCACCAGACACCGCGGAAGAAGCCGATCATTACGTTTGTATTGCCGATATAATCGCCGAGCGTGTGCAGTTTGCCGTTGCCATCAGGTAATTCAAAATCGGGTGCTTGGCTTCCAATGCTCAGACCTTGACCGGGATCCAATTCCTCTACTTCCGGCAGCGGGATGAGTTTGAGGTCGAGTTCAAACGTCTCAGCTTCAGATATCGGTTGCACAGCCACTTCGGTGTTTTCGTAATCCGCGTGTTCAATTTTCAAAGTGAAGGCTTGTTCCACAGGGAGATTTTCAAAGGTAAAAACGCCCGCTGCTGTCGTGAGTGCTTCGTAGGTTTTACCGGTTTTATCGGTGAGTTGGAGATGTACGTCGGAGATCGGCGCGCCGCTTGCTACATCGGTTAGCATTCCGCGTAGGTGTGAGACGGGAGTCGCCAACGCCACAAGTGTTACCTTATCTACGGAAACAGTTTGTCCAGCGATGGCTGTGACATTAATCTCTGTGGTTTCGTAGCCTTTCGCTGATATTTGCAAAGTATAATTCCCGGCTTCAAGCGATCCAAGTTCGTAGGTTGCCTCGGTCTCAGTTTGCGTCAAGAGTTGTCCGTCTTTTAGTAAACGTACCTGAATCGCTACGCCTTCAATGGATTGTACCTCTCCACGTAATATGCCTGTCGGTGTTTCGACCGTGGCGGGGTCTACTGTTTCCTCAACGGGGTTTTCTGTCCCGCAATTCAATCCCGCGAATAGCAGGAGTGCTAAAGCGAGACATACGTGTATCTGTTTCATTGTTTTTCCTCTATTGGCGTTTAATTCTGCTCCACGTCGTCGCCAATTTGTTTACAGGGTCAACTGCGGCAGCGGTTTCAACGCCATTGTTCATGATGGCTTCCATATCTTCTTCTGATAAAGCGACGTTAAAGAGGGCGACATCGTCAATGATGCCAGCAGTAAACCGTTCATAATGCCGTCCGATGTGGAACACGCCATCACTGGTGCCATAACCGTCTTTTTCGTTAAAATCTGCTTCGGCTTCCATTGTGCCATCTATCCATATTGAGGATTTACCTGTGTCGGCATCGGCGCGACCCACGATGAAGTGCCATTTGTCGTCGCCAATAACGGTTGTGCCATCTGCTCGGAAACTCGTTGAGGCACTATCACGCAGATAGAGCGTTACCTTATTGTTGGTGCCATTGTCCCAGAGTAAATACCAGGGGAGTGCTTGTGATGTATCTTCATAGTTCTTTCCAACGAGTGCGCCACCCACTTTCGTGCCTTTGTAATGGAGGGTGATTGTAAATGATACGCCTGCTTTGAAGCCGACGGTTTGCGAATGCGGCACCTCAACCCAATTGTCAACACCATCCAATTCGAGTGCCTTGCCGAATTTTCCGTCTACCCATTTCGCGCCGTGAATTTCGCCATCGTTTCCTTGATCTGACGAATCGACGGCAACGCCGCCTTTCCCCTCGTCAAAAAGCCACATCCCCATAATATTTTCCGGGTCAATCTCGGCGAGGGTCGGCAGTGCTATCAACAAAAAGACCGTTATAAAACTTGCGAGCGTTACGCGTACACTATTAAATACAAACATTACAGTTCCTCCTCAAAATCGCTGTCAGTTCACACTACAGATAAGCAATTTCTGTGCCATCTATTTTTCTTTCTCAAACGTGAGATTTTGCACGAAATCGAACAATTCTCGTACCAGCTCGCACGAAAACGGGCAGTTACGAGTGGCTGAAATATCGAATGCACATTTTTGTTTTATAGTATACCACGTATAATACGCACCTGTCAAATGGAACATTAGTTGAGGGTGTGTAAATGTTTTGGCGGCGCATTGTCAGAATGAGGTTTTATAGGATTATACAAACGTGAATATGGTGTTAACTTAGCAGGATGTTTTTCAGGTGATCCACCTTAAAAATGTTACACCAGTGTAACATTTGGTGTGTAGCGTGTAACGTTAAATAACATAGTGGCCGTAAGGGTTTGTTGATGTTTAATTTTTTCTTCTGAAAAAATTAATTTGGCGAAAAGTGTAACATTTTTTCGTTAGCGGTCAGCGATCAGCAGTTAATAAGAAACTTCTATAGTCCGCTGAAAACACTTGTGTCGGTTTCCGCGCCAGCACTTTGTAGATTGATACAATATTCACCTCTTTGGAAAATCTTATACTATATTATACTATTTTTACCAACTGATGTCAAGTGAAAAATCGATTTTTAGTGATTAGTAGTCTGTCAACCTTCAAATGATGGGGAAACCCCGGTTCGTAGTAGTGCGATTTATCGCACGTCAGGAACGGGCAATGAATGGTTTCCCTACTACAAACTGCCTCTCAGTTTAGATGTGACAGACTATTAGTGTTCTGTCAACTTTCAAATGATGGGAAACCCCAGTTCGTAGTAGTGCGATTTATCGCACGTCAGAAACGGGCAATGAATGGTTTCCCTACTACGAACGACCTGTCAGTTTAGATGTGACAGACTATTAGTGATATATTGGCAAGGTTGTTGATGGTAGCGTTTAGGATTGATGTGAATTTCCGCAGATTGACAATGCCGTTATCTTGTGTTAAAGTAATTTCTACTTTACCAATGTCTAAAATTTCTGGAGACAGACACACGAAAAACGCGGCGCACTCTTCTCATTCTGTTAGTGGACTTTACCGGAGCCTTCTGTTCACATTAATTTTTCTGTTGATCGGAACGGCTAACGCTGCATTTGAGAATATTGAACTCATGGCAGGACCGATGGGAATGGGGGGTGCTTATGCAGCGGTGACAGATGATACCAGCGCACTGATATGGAATCCAGCGGGGCTGGCACGACTACCGGCTCGGGAAATTGGTATCGGCTATCTTGATCTGTACGGTCTGCTCAATTATAGTTTCATAGGTGTCGCGCATCCAATTCAGAACGGACAGACCCTCGGCGCAGCAATCCTCAGCTCCAGCGATACAGAAGGTCTTTCTTATGAACGGATTATGCTCCTGTCGGCTGCGACTCGCCTGTGGAAAGCATTGAACATTGGGGTGAGTGCTAAATATTTTACCACATCGATTAATCTTGAACGGATGCCGTTGGGACAGGGCAGCGGTTGGGGTGTAGACTTCGGTGTCCAGTCGGCTTTTATGAGGGACAGAGTTCGGGTTGGCGTGATATTTCCGAACCTACTTTCAAATGTGTCGTATCGCCGACTTGAAGAAGCTGCCTACACCGAATCCATCTTACGTGAATGGCGTATCGGGGCTGCTGTAGAGATTGACGTACCAAACAGAGAATCGGATACTGTATTGGCGGCTTTTGAGGTAGCTAACGGGATGCCGCTTATCGGCGGTGAATACCGCTATGATACAAAGCAAGGCGCATTTGCCGTTCGGTTGGGTTGGCGGTTTATCAGTGGACTTACCGCAGGGTTCGGCTATCAACGCGGCAATATCGGGTTAGACTATGCCTTTGTGAGTAGGAGACACGTAGGTTCGCAGTCTTCGCTGTTTTCAGTTCGGGTTTTCTATTAAAAAACGCCTTGACATTCTCCAAAATTTCGTGTAATCTGTTAAGTATACAGACTTCATAGAAATAAGGACAATACGTTAATGTCTGAATCAAACGCAACAAATGAAGCACTTAATACCCTCCGCGAGAAACTCCGTGATATGTTTCACTTCGCCCATAACGACCTCGACTTCGGTATTTTCCGTATTCTTAAAATTAAGCGCGATGAGGTCAATCAATTCATTGACGAAAAGTTGCCCAGCATAGTCAACGAAGCACTTGAGGAAGTTGCCGATACACTTTATGAGAACCAACTTACCGAGGTTAGGGAATATGTCTCTGAGGAAGGCGGACGTAGACAGAGGGAATGGCTTGAGAATATCAAGGAAAATTCCCAGCTGCTGATAGACTTCCTCCAGACTGAAGATAAAGAAGAACTCATTGCTCCATTGGAAACAAACTTAGACGAACTCAAATCTAAACTTGCCTTCCGCGTCTATAACCATGTCCACAGTTTTTTTGAAGGCTACTACCGAGACGGTGACTTCGGCTATAACGATAGAAGTACTGCACTCTATAAGGTGGATTACCCCGACGAAGCAGACTACAACGGAGCAGACACACTTTTCCACTGGAAATGTCGTGATAGTTACTACGTCAAAACAGCAACGGGCTTCAATAGCGTTCCCTTTGAGATTGAAGGGAAACGGATTGAATATCGGTTGGAGGGAAGGGCAAGTTCCAGTATTGCACAGAACAATAACCGCGACGATTTCAAACACTTTCGCTTTGATAGGATTGATCCTCCCAAACCTGACGATACTGAGCCAACATGGCGCGTTATCCTTCACTTGGCAGAGACTTCAACACCAAAAGTTGAGATATACCGTGAAATGAGCGCACAGATTTTTAATGAAACGAACGATGTGGATATTTATCTCCACGAATCTGTCAAGAGAGGTGCGGGACTGGGTAAACCGATCTTTAAGGACCTCGCAAACACTTACGACAAAGTGAACGATGGCAGATTACAAGGCATCAAAGCGTTGCACATCAACTTAGAAAATTATGCCGATAAGTTAGCAAGCCATCCTGACTTTAAAGCACTTGGAAAAAACAAAGCAGAACGGCAGGCAAAACTTAAAATCAGCCCTAAAGTCCAAAGGTTTTTCACGCTCGATAAAAACCTAAATACTTTCTTCGTCGGTATGGATTCCGATTACTTTATCCACAAGGATTTGGATAGATTCCTGAAAACCGAGCAACGCCGTTATATCCAGAATACCATACTTGGTGATTTGGATACGCTTTTGAACCTGAGTCCTGAAAACCCCGCGTTCGCTATAGCAAAAGCATTTCGCAGCGTCAGTAATGAAGTGATTGCACTGCTCGTTGCTGTTGAGACTTTTCAGAAACAACTGTTTCTTATGAAGAAAAAGGTGGTCTCTACGGACTATCTCATCTCTGTAGGTAAAATCTCAGAGGCAACAAAAAATAACACTGTCCAACGCGAGGCACTCGTCTCACAAATTCTGGAAAACGAAGCACAACTCACAGACTGGCGTGAAACCTTCGGCATTGACATTACAGAGCAGCTGCCGTTGCTCGAAGGATTGTATCCGACATTACCGTTAGATACACGATATTTTAATGAAACCTTTGTTGACGAACTTCTTGCACTTTTTGACGATTTAGAATCACAAATTGGTGGTGTGTTACTCAACAGTGAAAACTTTCAAGCGTTAGACCTACTGCTGGAGAAATACCGTGGTACCATAAGATGTATCCACATCGACCCACCCTATAACACGAACACAAGCGGTTTCCTTTACAAAAATGATTATCAGCATTCCAGTTGGTTAACAATGATGCAAAGTCGATTGTCCCTTGCCGAGCAGTTGATGGCATCCGATAGCTGCATTCTCTGCCATATTGATGAAAACGAATATGAAAATCTATTTCAAATATTCAGTACCCTACCCATGAAGAACCAAGGAACTATTGTTTGGGATAAAAGGAACCCTGTCTTCGGAACAAACACGATAGCCACACAGCATGAATATGTTGTATGCTATTCTAAAGGAACTGTAAAACTCAGAGCTATACCCACTAACCGCGAAGCGATTCTTAGAAAGGCTGCCTCATTAATAAAACAGCATAGCGGTGTCACGGAAGATTGCCGCAAAGAATTTAGAGCTTGGATTTCAAACAAGCCTGAGTTGAGTGGTGGAGAGAGGGCTTATTCAAAAATTGACGATGCGGGACAGGTTTTTTCGGATGTTAGTATAGGAGCCCCGGCTTTGCTGACCGACCCTAAATTCCACGAACCATTGATTCATCCAATCACTCGTAAACCTTGTCCTGTTCCAGCGACTGGGTGGAGTAGAACTCCGGAAAACATGCAGAAATTTTTGGATGAAGGTCGCATTGTTTTCGGTTCCGATGAAACCAAACAACCCAGACTCAAAATTTATTTGAAAAACTATCTGGTCGGAGAGTTATCCTCAGTCTTACCTACAGGTGAAAGAGGTAAAATGCAACTGGACGCATTAGGGTTAAATTTCCCATACTCTCATCCTATTGACTTATATGAAAAACTCGTTTATGCAGTTACAAATGATGGTAAAGGAGTCGCGCTTGACTTTTTTGCAGGTAGCGGTACAACAGGACACGCTGTCCTTAATCTCAACAAAACTGATAATGGTAACCGTAAATTTATCCTTGTTGAGTTGGGTGACTACTTTGACAGCACCTTGAAAGAACGGATTCGTCGCGTTATGTTCTCTGAAAATTGGAAAGCTGGTAAACCGGACGGAAAAAAGAAGATTGATGGCACCGTCGGCATCGTCAAGTATCAGAGGGTGGAACAGTATGAAGACATCCTTGACAACCTCACTACTTCGCCTCCAGATTACGACGCTAAAACAGAACTCCCAGTTAAATATCTCTATCGTCCCGAAGAACAGCATGTCCGCCTGATGATGGATATGCGTTCCCCATTTTCCAATCGAATCACTTACGGAAAAGATAGCACAGAAGGTTTTGTAGATGTTTTGGAAACCTATTGCTATCTCAAGGGACTCCCAATTCAGCATCGTCTGCGTTTTGATTTTGGGGACCAAACCTATCGGGTTATTCAAAGTGGTAAGCGAGCAGTTGTATTCCGCAACGTTATTGAGGATATGGATGATACACCACAGTTGTTAGAAATTCTTGCAGATGAACGGTTACCGGGTGTCACGCAGTTAGATATTAACTACGATACAAATCAAAGCGCATTGCTTGAAGGTTCGGACTTACGACAGATTCATATTATCACGACTGCGGATTTTGACACAGGCGCGGTGTGGGATACTGTTGAAACGTAAACAGCATTCAGCAATTTTGAAAGGAACTAAAATGTATGAATTCACAGAACTTGAACTTTGCCAAGAAGAATTCAACAACTTACTTTTCATGAATCCTCCAAGAGAGTGGCATGCGGAAGAATGCCCGGAACTGCCTTTTGAAGAAGAACACGAATTTCTCTTTGATCTCTGCTCTAAACCTCTTCAGGAGGTTGTCAAAAAGGTTATAGAAAGGTCGGGGATTAAGGGGCCAAGAATAGACCCTACTGAAGTTTTTGAAAGTATGCAGGATGTAAAAGCCAGAAACGAGGATGTCCCATGGTTTGAATTTCATGCACTTCTCAGCAAACATTTTAACAAAAAATTGATGGACAAACTTTGGATTCGGAATCTAACCCATTGGCAAAACGAAAGTGGTGAATGGATAGGCGAAAAAACTGAGAATACCAAATGTTCATTCTACATCACAGATGGCAATCATCGCGCGCTTGTCTATGCTATGCA
This sequence comes from Candidatus Poribacteria bacterium, assembly GCA_028820845.1. NCBI lineage: Bacteria > Candidatus Poribacteria > Candidatus Poribacteria bacterium. The sequence continues at coordinate 17,100 of JAPPII010000031.1, read as the reverse complement.
CATAGCATGTTCTAAAGACACTTATGAACCTGTCAAGGCTCTGCACGCAATGTCATGGGACATTGCAAGCGGCTTCCTCGGTTGGCAACCCCAACCAGCACACGCTTTAGAGCACAATGGAAAACTTAAAAGAAAAGGAAAAAGTCACTATTACAAAGACCAACTCCACATGCATATCAGATTATTAGGCAGCTCTTAACTTTACGAAATTTTGCCCCTAATAAGCCTTGACAATTCAACCTATCGGAAAGGGAAAATTGAAACTGAGATTGAAAAGGGAGGTAAACTATAATGAAAATTGACATAGATATGAAATCAGACGATTTTCAACAACTTGAGGCGAGCATAGTAGCTAAGTACGCGAGCGTTAGCCAAAAGGCAACTCCGAAAAAGGCTGTTAAGATTGATAAACAGATTCAGGATTTTGCGATCAATTTTAGTTCAGCGTATCAAAAATTTAAGGAACTGTTTCTCATAGCGCATTATCAGCGTGGTATGTACTTAGCATTTGCGAACATAAAACCTGATAACCTTACTTATTTTGCCGCCGAAGATGATTTAAGTAAGTCTTATAACGAACTTGTTGATCTTGATCGACCTCTGTGGATACATCTAACATTATCAATTTTCGATGCTTTATTAGTGAACTTACGAAAATTAATAATAGATAAATCTTCGGGAGCTGGAAAAGCTATTTCTATGAAAAACATCGTAACCCAAATACGTAACCTGCATACGAATATCAAAGCAGACTCCGAAGAGTTTAAACTCTTTTTACAACGTCTTGATTCGCATATAGATAGGGCAGAGTCACCGCAAATGCAAAATCTATGGGATTATACCTATTCTAATGTCGTCCATCTTGATGACAAATATAAATATGATGACTCTAACTCTTTTATTATTTCTAATTTAAGAACTTTGATAGACACTGTGAACGATTTTATGGTTGATATATGTGAGTTTTATAATTATAGTGAATCTGGACATCTCCTAAACACAAGTTATGGTGACGCAGTCCGCTGGATGTGTGCCCTTGGATTTTTTATTGAGAATTCCCTGCGGAATGTGAAAGATGATATTAATGCTATTGCTTTCGCTTACTATTTGCATCCTGATTATATCAATCTAACGCCCGAAGAAGCAAGTTCTAAGATACTCAAGAAAGCAATTCCTTCGGATGAGTTTCTGTCGCTAAGAATGAGCATAGAATTAGAACTTACACAGCGTATCGCAGAATTGAGAGATGAATTTTTAAGGCAAAATACTGGGAATAGATTTCCTAATAACTGAAACTGCACGCTGGAGACAGCCGAACTTATGAGGCATAGTCAGGCAGTAGAAACGAGCTCTGAATTGCATCTTTACTTGAAATCCCACCAAAACGCGTGGAAGCACACATGGGAGTAAAACGATGACACCAAAAGAGCGGGCTATCCAAAGTTTTCAGGAGAATCAAAATCTCATCTCCGCTATCAATACTTTGTCAATTCATATCAAATTAAAGATAGCGGGGCATTCCGATTTGAATACGGAAGAGAAAATACAAAAGTCGAGGGAAGAGTTATGCGCGTTTTTGAAAGAACTGAATCCACAGGTGCAGCGCGCTGAAGTAGATAATAAGCCCCTTTTAGGCGTTGATCCGCGTCGGCGGCAATTCGTCAGGCACCTGGTTGCCGCAAAGCATAACTCCCGAATCAGTTCACCATTTCTTCTTAATAAGCTTGAGGAAAGTAGGCAACTTTTGCACTCTGATGTGGAAACTGACAAACAGGCTATTCTGCTCTTTTTGGAAGAACTTCGGATGCTCCTTGAAGAACATATAGCCAGCGATACAGAAATTCTCTTAGGAAGAATTTAAAGGACTTATGGCACTTTATCAAGATTACGAGACAAAAATCCTAACCGAAAACGGGATTGACATTCAAAATGACGGGACAAAGCGGGACATTGAGTTGTACGACCCGGACCAAACGTTACAACTGCCTGTCGAGCCGTTAGAACGGATTCAGGATTTCTTAGACGATTACAATTATCTGACGGGACAGACCTTTAAACTCCGTTACTATCAGGTGTTGGCTCTACTTTTCACTGAATGCTTTTTTGCCAACCAACAATCGGATGGATATAATGAAAATAGGGGACAAGAGACACAACGGATGCTGGCGTATTGGATGGCGACAGGCAGCGGGAAAACGCTCGTCATGCATCTCAATATCCTCCAATATCTGCATCACTTCTGTAAAAGAGACAATACCTGTCTTCAAATCTTCCTAACGACCCCCTTGGCAAATCTTATCAAACAGCATGAACGTGAATTGAAACCCTACGTTGATAAACTCAATGAAACCTATAATAACCGGATTGAACTCATAATTAACACGACACAAGGGCTTTTGCAGAAAGAAGACGACTATTTCCATTTGCCAGATGAAGGAGAGATTCGCCGGCTCATTTTAGTAGATGAAGCACACATCGGCTTGACAAGCCAGCAATCTGGTAAATTCAGAGAACTTCGGCGGAACCGTCTTAATGTAGGAAATTCTTTCCTATTTGAATATTCCGCCACTTTCCACAACCTCGCTACAGAATTGCAGCCCGAATATGATAGCGCAATCATCTATCGATACGATTATGCTCGCTTCTATAACGATGGATACGGCAAAGACCACTTCTTCAAACCTATAGCAACGGATGCGGTGGCTGCCGACGAATCCGAGAAACAAATTAAAGACAACTTAGACGAATGTCTTCGAGTAATGGAGGAAAAGTTACAGGTCTTTAATAGCGTCCAAAAGGATGAACAATATGACGATGACCTGACTGCACATCGTCCCTTGATGGCGTTTATGGGGCATACGGTCGAAAACCCAAAAAAGGAAGGCAAAGACGATGAAGTCTCTGACATCCAGAAAGTTCTTGATTACCTTGCATCGCTAAGCGAGGCGGAACGCCAAAAATTCCGATCCATTTTTGGCGGTGACATTATCGGTCCCCTGACTGTTGCACGTAATCCAGCCAACAATAGCGAACTACTTCTCTCTTACGGAGATGGGGAAAAATGGGGGATGATTAACGTCGGGGATGCTACGAGTTTTTACAATAGCATTGAAAACAACCGTATTGAAACGCGCGTTGAGGCGATTGAAAATCCAAACCTTCACTTTGAAAATCTTGATAACGAAACCAGCCCGATAAATGTGTTGATTGGGAGTCGCAAGTTTGCAGAAGGTTGGAACTCTTACCGTCTTTCTGTAATTGATCTGATTAACTTGGGAAGTGCCAAGGGTAACTTGATTATACAGATTTTTGGGCGCGGGGTTCGGCTGCAAGGAAAAGGGGGCAATGGAAAACGTCGGTACATTGAACACAATCCTAATTACTATCTTTTACGAAAAAAAGATAAACAGGATGATATTCGGCGGTTGGAAACGTTAACCATTTTTAGTTTACGGCGAAGCTACCTTGAACATTTCCTTAAGGAGGTCCACGCTGGTGGTATTCCACTTCTGCATACTTTTCAGATTGAGGTAAATCCGATGTTTTTTGAAGTAGATGGCAATACATCAGTTCACTTTAAGGATTATGCCTACAAATTACCCATCTTTAAACAGGGTGACACAAAGGGCAGCGGCATCAAGCAGGTTATCCTTAACGGAGAACAAATCCATTATTCTTACCTCGATGATGGGACCGAAAGGTCTGGTAGCATCAATAATTGGCGGAAATTAACGTTAGACTACCGAACAGATAAAGAAAAAAATGCTCCGAATGTTTACGAAAACCTTCGGGAAAATAATGAAAGATATAGTTCCTATCTGAATAGGGCAAAGCTTGCTACTGTTATTCATCGTGAAGCAGCGGCGAATCATCTACAACTTTATAGCAAAGAGAATTGTGAACCTACTATTGTTGATTTCCTATCACTCGTCGGGGAAATTCGTTATCGGAAACAGGATCAAGACCCAATTGCATGGACAGATCGCCTCAATCGGCAAATTGTGATTGATGTCAGTCGTAAATTGCAGGGCCGTATAAACGCTCATATCAATCGGGCAAACTATATCTATGAGCCACTGAATCAGGATGACTTTATCTACGAGTACACAGTAACAAAAGAATTTAAGGATTCTCAGAAATACGATGAGTTTCTTGCGAAAATCAAGGAAGCGGAAAAGGAAAATGACCCATCAAAGGCAGCGCGTATAGACCCAGAAGCATCGATTAGGCGAGAATTGGGACGTTTGTTAAAACCCGGACATCGACATATTTACAAACCGCTTATACGTCCTCAAGAAGAGGTGGAAAGCGAGTACCGCGATGTAAAAGTATTACCGGATAGACTAAACGCTGGAGAACGTAAATTTGTTGAGGACCTCACAGATTATATCAAGGTAAACTATCGGCGGAATGAAAGATACGAATTCTATCTGATGCGGAACGCGCAGAAGATCGGTATCTATCTGGAAAGTGACGCAGGGAGTTATTATCCCGACTTTGTGCTATGGGTACTTGATAAACAGCAGGATATAACGCATATTCTCTTTGTTGATCCAAAAGGGGAACGTGCGATTATTGGCGGAACAAAAGGTGATTATAAGAGCCATCCCAAAGTCAAACTCGCTCAAAAATTTGAGGATAAGACGCTCGTCACACTCGAAAAGCAACTGGAGGCTAAAGAAGGTCGGACATTTCGTCTCAATTCGTTTCTACTACTGAGAGATAGTTCTGAGTTAGGGAAAGACCAATCCCATGAGTGGGTCCAAGAAAATATGCTTGCATATAACATCTTCCGGTTGGACTGGCACGAAAAAACAGAAGATGGCTCCACCAGCCGACTTTTCAGAGGGCAGAAATCGTATCTGGATTTGATGTTTGAGAAAGCCGGAATTCGGTAGTTTTAACGTTGATTTTCTCGGACAACCTATGATAAAATTTCGGCAAGAGATCATTGATAGGGGTAGAAACAACGCTACTGTAATCAAAAAGGAGGCAACACAATAGACAATTCGACGACTATCCAAGAAATTGTAGAGCGGTTAGAAAAACTTACACTTGGACAACAGCGACAAGTTTTAGATTTTACATTAGAGTTGTCTGGGGAATCTCCAGAAGGTATACCCCTTCAGGAACTGCTTGAATTTACAGCAGGTCTATTCCCGCCTGAGGACTTGGAAGAAATAAAACAGGCGATTGAGGAAGGCTGTGGAATGGCATCGTTATCTCAAGGACAGCATACCAAAAAGCGTTGATTTCTCATACGACCTATGATAGAATCTTTTTAAGGGATCAGTAGGTACAAAAACACCATCCCTTAATCAAAAAGGGGGCAATATGATGGATAATTTAAAGATGGAACTTTTAGAACAGATAGAAAAACTCACACCTTTGCAACAGAAACAAGTTTTGGATTTTGCCTTGGAACTTTCGGGCGAACTGTCAAAGCGTTATCCTGGAGAAAAATTGCTTAAACTTGTAGGCACAATTTCGCCTGAAGACCTTGAAATTATGAAACAGGCAATTGAAGAAGGGTGTGAGCAGGTCAATGAATCTGATTGGTAAATATCTGCTTGATACAAACATTACCATTGCGTTTTTTGCCGGTGATCCAGGGGTCCAAGAAAAAGTGAGAACTGCCGAGTATATAGCCGTGGCTCCCCCTATCATTGGTGAGCTCTGCTTTGGTGCACAGAAATCTAATGAAGTTACAGAAAATCTCCATAAAATAGACATATTAGTTCAACAAAGCCTTGTTTTTTCTTGTGATTTGGAAACAGCACAGTGGTACGGAATCATCAAAGAACGGCTGGAAAGAAAAGGCCGCCTTATCCCAAACAACGACATCTGGATTGCGGCAATTGCGATGCAACATGATTTGATTCTCGTCACACGAGACACACATTTTGATGAAGTCGAAGCCCTACAGACAGAGCGTTGGTGAACACTATACCAACAGAAGATACGGATCTTGAATATAGCCAGCAACCGTCTGCAGGAACTGCGCTGCAGGCGCACCATCTATCACACGGTGGTCAAACGTCAGACTGAGCGTCAGCATACTCCGAATAGCAATCTCATCTTCGTGAACAACCGGCTTCTTCAGAATCCGTCCTACCCCAAGAATAGCACTCTCCGGTGGATTGATGATAGGCGTGAACGCATCAATCCCGAAATTTCCGAGATTTGTAATCGTAAAAGTCCCGCCTTGGAGTTCTCCGGGTGTCAGTTGATTGCTCCGTGCCCCTTCAGCAAAATCTCTCACCTGTGTCGAAATCTCTGATAACCTTCCTTTATCTGCGTTCCTGACAACTGGGACCACCAGACCGTCTTCCAGAGCGACTGCCACCCCAATGTTAATTTCCGATAATAAATGAATCCCGTCATCTGTGAGTGTGGCGTTGAGGCGCGGATGTTCCTGCAGCGCATTTGCCACGACTTTCACGAGCAGATCTGTATAGGTAAGGCTTACCTCTCGCGCTTGTAGTTTATCGTTAAGCATCTGGCGTAGTTCGACAAGGCCTGTTGCGTCAACCTCCGTGTGGAGCGTGACACTGGCGTTCGTCTGGACACTCAGCGTCATCCGTTCTGCGATGATTTCACGGATACCGCTCATAGAGATAACTTCCGTTGCTTGTTTCGGTGTTGCTGTCTCTACCACAGGCGCGGTCGGAGTCGGCACTGCACTGGCTGCTTGCAACACATCATCGCGAACGATTCTGCCATCAGGACCAGAACCCATAATTGAACTCAGATCGAGTCCGTGTTCTTTCGCTAAGCGGCGTGCGAGCGGCGATGCCTTAAGGCGTGAGGTTTCGGCAACAGGTGCTTCTCCTCTCAAGTCGATATACCGCTGTACGTCGCTTTCAAGGATACGTCCACCGGGTCCAGAGGCTTTGACCTCTGTGAGATCGATAGCGAGTTTTTCAGCGAGTTGACGTGCTGCTGGCGAGGCTTTTAGCGCAGGAACGGGGTCGTCCCGCCTTTCCGTTGTTGTTGAGGGGGTTGCTTTGGGTTGTTCGGGTTGTGTTGGCGTTGGTTGTGCTGTGGTGGTGCCTACTTCAACGCGTGCCACCTCTTCACCCGGTGCCCCAATAATTGCTAAAATGGCGTTGACAGGGACGTTGGCGCCCTCTTCAGCAAGCAGCTGGGCAATCACACCGTCGGTGGGAGATTCTTGTTCGTGGACGACCTTATCGGTTTCAATCTCAAGTAAGGGTTGTCCTTGCGCGACGGTGTCGCCTTCCTTGACGAGCCATTTACCGATTTTTCCCTTCGTCATTGTCTGATCCATCTGAAGCATTCGCAATTCAATTGCCATATTTTTAATTTTCCTTGCGGTTCGATAAGGTTGGTTTTGCGTGAACGATTCTCTCCGTATATCCAGCCCGGCGCGATGCTTGGGCTTCCGCGTGCTTTTTAATGCTTACGTCGAGTTAATGGAGGACCACCGACAGCCATTTTGGTCAATAAGACGATTATGAGTGTGCCTCAATCAATTCAATCAGCAGCTCGACATTCGCGTCCTTTTCAAGGATAAGTGCGAATTTCTGGTATTCGTCTCCTTTGAAGATTGCCTGAATAAACGGACTGAATCCGATCAGAAGTTGACTGCCCAAGAAGTTAAGCGGTTTGCCGGTCTCTAAGAAGAGAATTGCGGGTGTCGTCAAACCGCGGCGCACAATCCATGTCGCTACCTTCTCAAGGAGCGCGCGTTGTTCAGATTCAGGAATATCCTCAAGGACGACGGGTATTTCGTTATTTGGGTTGAGCATGATTTATGTCTGTTGAGGCACAGTCTGACTGCGGGTCTTAAAGTTCCAAGTCGCTAAGGTAATCAGCAATCTGTTTCGGCTGCCCATCAAGCGTTGTCTCCATCGCAGCGATGACCAGAACGAAACTTTTGATGTTATCCTCAATCCGTGTGTCGGAGGGTTCACCACCGTCAAGCCAATTCAGGAATTCGTCAAACAGATGCTGATGTGCTTGATAAGGGATTGCGGGTGCTTCGTAGACTTCCGCTTCACCACCGACGCGATGGATCGTCATCTGATTTCCACCGGCGATTTCAACGGCACCCTCTTCAAACTCAGCGCGATAGTGTTCATGGTTCCAACAGTTGACGATGCCCGCCGATGAACTATTACCTTCGTAAGAGGTGTGTACACCGTTGTCCATCCGCATTATATAGAAACCGCTGGAGTAGTGTTTGAAGCTCGACCATTCTGGATTCCATCCGAATCCTATCAGAGTTTCACAGTCTCCGCCAGAGAGAAACCGAAGCATGTCTAAATGGTGGACAGAACCTTCAAACAGGAGCCCGAAGTCCATATCGTGTCGCCATGCTTTGCCCCACGAGAGATAGCGGCGGTAATCGCAGGCGTATCTGCCGACAATGTGCTGCAGCCGTCCCAATCTACCTTCGTCACGGATGCGGATTAATTCCTGTTTATTGTCGGCGTAGCGATAGTTTTGGATGATGCCACACGGCAATCCGGTCTTCTGCGCCGTGTGCACCATTGCTTTCGCTGCCTCCAGTGTGTCGGCGATCGGCTTTTCGCAGATAACAGGCATCCCGTTTTCCATAGCCGCAATCGCGGCAGGGCTGTGGAATTGCGGTGGAACAGCGATACCACAGAAATCGGCTTTCACAGTCGCACACGCTTCATTGAAGTCTGTGAAAAGTTGTGATTTGCTGAGTCCCAATGTTTCGCCTTGTGCTGCGAGTACATCTGTGTTCACATCTGCTAAGCCGACGATGTCGATTCGGTCGCTGAAATTGCTTGTGAAATTGTGAATCCAGCCACCTGCCATACCACTGCCACCAATCATCAAACATGTTCGTTTTGCCATTTTTTTACCGATTGCTCCTGGGCGTTGCCTCCGTTGTCGGCAACGATCTAAAATTAGTAAAGAACCTATTTTAGGTTATGAACAGTTTTTTTAAAGATTCAAAATCTGCAAGGACAACGGACACAGCAGCTCATATTGAATCGTTTAGAGATTTTTGCATCAGGCTGCCGCGCAAGACATAATCGTCTTTCCCACGTCGAACGCGTTCAAGTTCGGCTTCCGTGACCTCACGTCGCACTTTTGCAGGGACTCCCATTGCGATGGATCCGGGTGGAATTTCTTGCCCTTCGCGTACGAGCGTGCCAGCGGCGATAATGGCACGCTCGCCAATGACCGAGCCTGTTAAAAGAATCGCGCCCATACCGATGAGTGCCTCGTTGCCGATGGTGCAGCTATGGAGAATCGCACCATGCCCGATTGTGACATCATCACCGATAAGGCACGGAATTTCTTTGTCCATGTGTATCACCGCACCGTCTTGAACGTTGGTACGGCACCCAATTCGGATTGGCTCTAAGTCGCCACGGAGGGTAGTGTTGAACCAGATGCTCGATGCTTCACCAATTGTCACATCGCCGATAATCATCGCCCCCGGCGCGACAAAAACAGATGGATGTACATTCGGTGTTATGCCTTCATACGCTATTAACATTTTGTCTACTTTCTGTTGCATAGATTGACTATTGTGCGACTAACAATTTACCGAGATTGCTTATACCCCATTTGTAAGACAGCGCGAACGCACTCGCGAGGAGGAGTATCAGGGCAATAAGCACGATTAGATTTTGTGTATACCACGCTATTATAGGTGTGATGATGAGTATTATATCAACAATGAGTGTTACAGTGAAGGTTAAAATTCGCAAGAACGGTTTCGGCGGCTGTGTCAGTTCTGCCATCCACGAGAATGTGCCAATCATTGTATTCACTGCGCAGCCTGCTGGAAGTGTTATGATAGGGATGAGTAGCACCGGTATCCAATTGTCCCGTGGAATTTGGAGTAGGTAGATGACGATTAGGGACCAGAATTCCGCATAAATTAGGGCACAGAGAAGTGCTGTCAGGAATTTACTTGTGAATACCAGTCTCGGTGTGACAGGAGCAGATTTCAGCATCCACCATGTTTTTGCTTCGTCCCGAAGTCCGTTGCAACTGATACCGAAGGTGATAAGAATGCTATAAAGGACGATTTGAACGGTAAGAATCTCGGCTGCGTTTGCTTCTGCGCCACCGCCGCGGACGAATAAGATACCGATGTGAACGACCAAATAGAGCGTGAGCATTCCGATCGCAATCAGGCGTCCGCTATGTCTGACGAAGATGAGAAAATCTTTTAGCATCATGGCGCGTATCTTGCCGCGTCCAAGTATCAGTGCTGTTCCTTTTAAGTTCGAGGTTGTGGCATCCGAATCGCTTCGTGCAGGTTTCCGCTTGGCTTTCAGTTGCCGGATGTTTTCCCAGCCGCGCTGATAAATTTGTTGTGCAATAAGCGTTGCGAACCCGACAGAGGCGAAACTCACCGCGCATCCACCCAGGACCCATCGCAATCGGGTTCCGATTGTGGATTCAGGGGTCCAACTCAACAAAACCCTTCCCATCCATTCGTGTGGATACCATATAGCAGCCGTGTCCGTTGTTCCAGCAGAAGCCCAATTGAGCAAATATTGTTTGACTGGTATTGACTCAAGTCCGGTGAACAATACTAACGATATGAGGAAACCCATCGTCACGCCTATCGCAGTACCGAGGACCTTAAGTGTGGCGATTAGACCACCCGATGAAAAAAAACGGGCAATCACCATCATGCTAATTGTGACGTAGCTTGCACTGATTATCAGCAGACACAGGCATGTTGGAAAGAGTCCTATGTAAAAGTGCCACGGGAGTCCAAAGATAACGCCGAACGCAATCCAGGGTGGTCCTAAGAAGCAGAGGATGCTGAGGAGGCGTGTGATGATGAGGTAAATGAACTTGTAACCGAAGGTTGCGACCGGTTGGATTGGCGCAGCGTGTAAGAGTGCTGTTTCTGGTGCTTCATACAAGATTTTTAGCGAACTTTCCATCAACTCCTTTGCGACAATGATAACGCCGAAGGTCATGAATCCATTAATTACACCCAACACGAGTGTCGGTTCAGCCTCGGTCAACCGCAGGTGGCTGAAAAGCGAGCCACCCAGCACCGATAATGCAACGACGAGGACGAGGTAGCCGATGCCTTTCAAAATACCCTTACGCCATGCCTCTCGACTGTGTTTAAGACTATTCAACCACCCTTGGCAATCCGCTTTTAAGAGGATTTTAATATCTTTTAACATCTAAATCTGGGCACCGTTCCATTTCATTCGTTAGAAAAATCTGATGTGAGGTCAAGAAAAATGTCTTCGAGTGTCTCGGTGTGGTGCTGATTTGTGTCTATCGGTTGTGCGTGTAGTTCCCGTTGTTTCTGCTGTAATTCTGCGAGCGTTCCGACGGCGATCAGCTGACCCTTACTGATGATACCGACCCGATCGCATAAGCGTTCAGCGATTTCGAGGATATGTGTCGTCATAAAGACGGTACACCCTTGCTCACAGCGTTCTCGTAAAATTTCTCTGACAGTGCGCGCGCTTCTGGGATCTAATCCGCTGGTGGGTTCATCGAGAAAAAGGATCTGTGGGTGATGCACAAGGAGCGAGATAAGCAGAATTTTCTTCTGCATACCGTAAGAGTAAGCCTTGATCTGGTCATCAGCGGCATCGGCAAGTTCAAGTTGGTCGAGCAGAGATTCCATCTCATTTTCGGCTTTTTCCGGCGGCACTTCATATAAATTCGCGACCATGCGGACGAACTGTCGACCCGTTAGGGCTTCGTAGAGTTGTGGTGTGTCCGGCATCAATCCGAGAATTGCTTTTGCTTGTAAACTCTGTTTCTGAATGTCGTACCCACCGAGCAGAGCGGTGCCAGATGTAGGACGGAGTAGACCTGTGAGCATATTGATGGTTGTTGTTTTTCCTGCTCCATTAGGTCCCAGAAACCCAAATATTTCACCGGAGTTTACCTGCAATGTCAGAGCATCTACAGCACACAATTTGCCGAAATATTTCGTCAGGTTCGAGGTCTCAATCATTTTTCTTACTACCCAAGATGTCTTCTTTGAGTTTTGCGAGTTCCTCGTCCAGATTGAAGGCATCACCTTTTGTTTTCTGCTGGGTTTCAATTTGGCGGTTCTGTTTTTCCCAAAGTTCTGCTGCTGCTTCAGTCTTTTTTATTTTCTGTTCAGTCTGTTTGAAGGTGTTGGACAGATGGGGTTCTATTTCAGCGATCAATTTGTGGAGTTTAAGGCGCGTCTCTGCCTGTTTTTGATGGTGATGTAGCGTTTCAGCTCGCTGGACTGTGTTTTGGAACTGTTGATAAAAGTCGTTCAACGCCGTTTTGAGAGAATCAATGATTGTGTGTTGGGTCTGGATTTGGCGTTCATAGTCGTCTGCACGTTGCAATTGTTGTTGTTTACGTTGTTGTGCATCTCGCGCTGCTTCCATGTCTCCATTTTGTAAAGCAGCGTCTGCCTTTTTAGCCCATACCTCGGCGGTATCAACTGCCTTTTGGCAGGCTTGTTTGAGTCTTTGCTCTTCAGCGATTGCTGCGGCGACAAGTTCCTTTGCCACGGCAATCCGCTTTTTCATATCGACAACGGTTTTCTCAAGTACCGATGCGCCACCATCAGATTCCTCTACGAATTGCGTGATGCTGTCTCGAATCTGTTCCGAAATTTCCTTGAGTTTTTTCATTTTCTGTGCCTCCGTCCGTCTATTATACACGGTTTTTCGGTGCGAATCAAGCCAATGGGTGCCTTTTTTAGGAGCCATTTAATTTCCTATACGGAGGTTCCGAATCCCGTCTCTTCTTGTAGGAGCGAGCTCCTGCTCGCGACTTTTCCCTCACGCTTATAGAGACTTCGCTTCTGTAAAAGATAGGAGAGAAGTGCTATTTTGATTTTTTCCTGAGTGGGCGGAATTGGATGTGTCTACAGAGCCTCGTAATTAGCATTGACAAGTTTGATGTCATAAAGTGCTAACCTATCCATGATGTGTCTGATTGCGGGTATATTGTTGTCAATTAAAATTGATGATCGGTTGTGCAATGCTGCGGACTCGCCGAGTGTTCCACTACCAGCAAAAAAGTCTAAAAGCGTGTCCTCTGGGGATGAATGTACATTGACGATGCGATTCAAAATTCCGAGCGGCTTTTGCGTTGGATACCCCGTCTTTTCACTGCCGTTTGTGCTGACGATCGTATGCCACCAGACATCCGTTGGGGTTTTACCGCGAGCCGCTTTTTCTTTACCGACCAAACCCGGTGCCATATAAGGAATCCTATCCATCTCATCGAAGTTGAAAGTATAATGCTTAGGTGTTTTGGCGTACCATAAAATGTTGTCGTGCTTAGCTGACCATCTCGACTTTGATCTGCCCCCGTAGTCGTAAGCCCAGATAATCTCGTTCATAAACGATTCACGCCCGAAAATCTCATCGAGCATCACCTTACAATAATGCACCTCTCGGTAGTCAATATGGAGGAAAAAGCTGCCGTATGGATGTAGCACACGATATGCTTCTTCAAAACGAGGACGCAAAAACTGCAAATAAGCGTCTGAACTTTCAAACTTATCGGCATAGTACGTAGTCTTGCCTTTGTGGGTTCGGTATGTTTTGCCTTGGAAACCGACTCGATCACCTTGCGCATCGGATTTGACATGAATTTCCGTACGCTGTTGGAATTTACCAGTGTTAAACGGCGGATCGATGTAAATTAGATTGATGCTCTCGTCAGGAATATAGTCTTGGAGAATTACGAAATTATCGCCATAATAGAGGTGGTGTTTGGGCATACTGAGATCCTGCTCCTATTCAGATAGCGCGTGCGCGATTGCTTTTTGTCGGAAGCGAAAGGGTAATGTATCTGGGTTTTCTCATAAGATTATAGCAGACTTATGTTAATTTATCAAGTTTCGGAGATTTTAGCGCGGAGGCATTTAATTTTTAGTTGTCTGAATCAGGATTGTGGGACGACAGGACAGGCGAGGGCCCTGCCTTCACTGTATCACTCGTGCCGTCAAAAATGATGTGTATAATCCGTTGTTTTATTACCCATGCGATCCGTCCCCAAGCCCCCTTTTTCTTATTAAGATCCTGAAAAGAATCTCTTTCTCCTGTACCCAACGAGACTAAGAGCACTTGCGTGCCTGGGTATTGAGTTCTGGCTTCGACAAAAGCACACATTGCGGGGTGATTGGCATAGAGACCGCCATCGACAAACTTCCCTTCAGATATCTTCCCTTCCTCCAACATGACAGACTTTATTTTGTGAGGTCTAAAATAAGTGGGAGCTGCCGAAGTTGCGAGTGCCACATCTGCCATTAAAAAGTCATGCGTCTTTTTCTCTTTAGCCTTTCTTCCACTCTTGCAGTCTTCCAGCCTTGTAAGCAAGCGATAAGGTTTTGTGTAAGTCCTATTTGATTTATGAGCCACCCTTGCTTTTAATTTTAAAGACACAATTTTTGACGGGAAAGGTGCATAACGATGGTTTGCATTTTTATTTTTGCTTCTGTGTGAAGACGAAAAATTTACTGGCGTTCGCATGTTTTTTAAATTATGCACCCTCTTTCGGAAAATTTGGTGTCTTTAATTTTGAGAGCACAATTACAAACAATGAAAAGATTGGAGGAAAAGTGTTTAATTTCCCAAGAACTTTACACCCGATTTACCTATTTGAAGAGGATGCTGTATTTTATGCTGCAGACCTTGAAAAAGCGAGCGTTGTCGAAATCTCTGCTGTAATGGTTGACATCTTAAAACTGGCAGAAAAGCAGACGAGCAAGGAAATTGTCCGAGTTCTGAAAGCCAGTTATGCAGAGGACGAGATTTATGAGGCGTTTGAGAGATTCGCGGAATTTGAACAGGAAGGTTTGTTATTCAATCGCGGTGAGGATCTCAAGCAGATTGTCTCAGTAGAGACGGATCGGCGAAAATTGCTCGTTGCGATACCTGGTATCAATGTTGACTCGTATTTTGATATTGAAACGTTATATGCCGGGACGAACATGGCACTCTCTTATCTGTTTGAACATCTTACCAAATATGTGGACCTCCATTTTGTTGGTAAGCGAAATCGAAGGTTAGCTGATAATGTCTATGAAGTTGATATCAGTGTGGCAGACCTCGGCAGGTTAAGCCGAAAGATTAATGAAACCTACTTCGGCATTCTGACCTTGCACCTTGACGAAGAAACATGGCTCCTTCCACTTTACGAGCATACAGAGCTCCCACCGATTCTGGTTCAGTGTCATGCTCCGCGTGGGCATGGAGGTGCAGCGATAAACTCCATTCTACGCCATTATGCGGCAATGCGAGACTTTGATGCTTTTACGGCACCCTCGGATTATGTCCGTGATTTCTATTCGGATTACGTCTGGGACACAAGTTTCTTTAACACACTCCCCAACGGTGTAGACTCAGTGTTGTTCCGCCCGATGGACAAACAAAAAGCCAAACAAGAGCTTGCTGAACATGTTGGAGACGGGCGCATTGTAACGACTCCGACGGTTGGCTATCTTTCTCGAGTAGACTCTGAAAAAGGCGCATCGGTCTACCTAAAACTGGCTGAACTCAATCCGCATCTGTTGTTTTTGATTGCTGGTCCGAGTCTCGGCAGGTATACGTTGAGAGAGCTTCCTGATAACCTCGTCTACGCTGGATTCCATCCGCGTGAGAGATTACCACTCGTCTACAACGCTTTTGACGTTTATTGCTTCCTTTCAATGTCGGGGGAAGAGACCTTTGGCTTAACTGTTCTTGAAGCGATGGCGTGTGGCGTTCCGCCGATTGTACCAAATTTCGACGGTGTGCCATCGGTTGTTGGAGATGCCGGTCTGATTGCGGAGGCTAATAATTTTGAACAGGATATAGCAACAATTGTCAGTTACCCTTCGCCGATAGATTTTTCGGAGAAAATTAACTTGCTGTTGAATGACGACGGAATGCGACAGGAACTTTCCCGAAGAGCAAGAGAACGAGCACTGTCATTCACTTGGGACAAGACTGCACGACGGATATTACGCTGTTTTGAAAGACTCCATGAAAAGAGACAACTCGTCAGTCCAAATAGACTCCTAAATATGTTTGTGCCAACATCCCCAGAGACATCTCGCAATTTAAAAGGAGAAGGATTAACACATCGAGACCGAGATCGGTTCAAATACCAGTCGATTGTATTGGGAATGAATCAACATTATGAGCGTTGCTTGATAAGGGAGGCAGCGTATTCCGTGCATGTTGAGGAGGGTCTCGTGTTGAGTCTTTTGAAGAATCACACTGTGAGAGAGGCAGAGGCACTTCTCACTGCCGTGGTTGCGGACGAAACACACGCAAAGGCGACCCTGAAAAGAGTTCACGGCTTAATACAGGCGACTGCCTAAAAGAAACAGGACTTACGCAAAATTAGGAAATCGCGTCCATTCCTCCGCGGTAGGTGCGGTTTCCTAACCGCACCGATCACGGAAGTGCGTAAGTCCTAAGAAAAAAGGAGTATTAATGGGGTATCGTTTAAACCGACACCATAAATTTGAACAAGACGACTGCAAATACGTTGCTGACCTTGAAACCAACGACATTATTGAAATAAACGATGTAGAATGGGATATTCTCAGTCGCTATGAGACTCAAACAGAGTATCAAATTGTTGAAGGGTTGAAGGAAAAATACAAGGTGGCATCTGTCTTTGAGGGTATTACGCGGTTGAAGTCGCTTGGTAAACGCGGTCAACTCCTAACGCAAATTCCCGAATCAGCGGGTGAACTCGACACTTTCCAACCTATATCCAGCGAACTCAAATTATTGGTTCCGTTTGGTTTTAGGAGAGACGAGGCATCCATTGACTACATTACAAATTTGAATCGGTATCAACTGTTATCTTCTCTTGCGCAGAGTGCTAAGTTAGAGACCCTCGCTTTTTCGCAGGTCACGGATGGCGGTGTGCTGCCCGATGAAGGTAAAAACTTTGGAAAGATCCGAATCCGAGAGATAAAAAATGAGGCGGGCGATACCCTCGCACCTGCCTGGTATGCCAGAGACGGATACGACGGTATTTTGCTCTTGTCCCAATTTCTTACAGACGATCTGTTATACTATCAGGTGCCTGATATCCCAATCCTTCATTTCTTACTATAGTTTGGACAATTTTAAAATTTTAGTGTGAAAAAGCAGAAAAGCAGGT
>JAPPII010000030.1 GCA_028820845.1 Candidatus Poribacteria bacterium | reverse complement strand
CAAAACCTAACAAAAATGTCAATAACTTACACAATGTAAACACTACCTAACAACTTTTGTGTTGTTTGTCTTTTGCTTGCACACTGTACAACTTGGATTTGCTCAAGTTGGGAGCACAGAAACCCCTGAAGAAACAGCCTATCACCAGGCTCTGACGAATCTCGGCACGAAAGACCGTAAGTTGATGAAGATTAAAACGGATTTAACCGCTTCAAAATCGAGTATTGAGAAGATAGATGGCAAACTTTCGGCTGCGGAAGTTGCGAGATTAGGAAATGTCGCTCTCGTAGCGGCTGCGATTTTATCTGGAACTGCGGCGACGGCAATAGCTGCGAAGACGGCAGCGGGTATCGTTGCTGGCAAGAATGTTGCGGAGATCATCAACACTGCGATTGAGGATAAGGGCTTGCAGGCGACGTTGAAGGAGCTCCAGCAAGGGGCTTATGATCTCGAAACAGAAGTGATAGATCAGACAGCCGTGGTTCAAACCCAGGCAGAGAGGGTCAACGAGAAACTGGCGGCGTGGGAAAAGGCGTTGCCCGAAGGTGAATATCGCGAGGTGTTTCTCGGGGATTCGATGGCGGGTTTGATGCTCACAGAGGTTAAGTCAAAACAGGTCACACTTGAAAGAGACGATGAGCAGGTCGTCTTGAAACTCAAAACCGATATTTTTCTCAACGCAAAAAGGAGATAAACGCATGTTCAATCGACTGTTATCCCAGAATCGTATTTTCACAGCACTCGTGTTGGTATTGGTCTTTGTTGCCAGTGGTCTGTTGTATCTCAACACCGTCAAACGCCAAGCTGACCGGGACCTCCAACGCACCCAAGAGAGGCTGAACGCCTCAAAACCGCCCCCCCCGGGCGAGACCGCTGAGAGCGGACACTGGCACGGCGACGAGTGGCACACCGGCTCCCATGAGACCCCTGCTCCCGCCGGGGCGGCTGTTTCTGGTGGCGTTGAGTTGCCGGCGGATGTAGAAACCGCGGCCCCGACACCTTTAGGTCTCTCCGAAAAACAGACGCATCCCTCTGGGGTGGCACTGTCCGAAGCCGCATCGGAGCAGGGCACCCCTAGTGACCTACCGCGCCTGCCTCCTCTTCCTCCGGATCCTGAATCTCCCGAAGAGCTCCTTGCACGGAACGCATGGCATGACGCGCTTATAGCGGAACATAAGCGAGTTCTTGCTATGCCAGAACGGACAGAAGCCGAACTAGAAGCATATTTAGCGGCGAAAAAGGCACTGGAAGCGAAATGGGCTGCTTTCAGAGCTCACATGGACGAGCTACAGAGACAACATGAGGATTATATGGCTATTATGGCTGAGCGTCGTCGAATTCGTCAGCTTCACCGCGCCCAACAGCAACAACAGCGCGCCGCGGAAGCCGAAACACAAGGAGGCACACAATGAAAAGAAACAATTTGAGCGTTGTTCGTCTGTTCTATGTGCTGTGTCTGCTTCTCACAGGCCCCTTTCTGTTCGCTGCGGCAGCAGCAGGCGAAGACGATGACCCGATAGAGAAGTACAAGGAACTCTCCACAAACAAACTGCATCAGACGTATATGACATCAGAAGAGAGTCTGGGAAACGCTGTTGGAAACCACAACGAGGCTGTTAGGAAGGTCGAAAAAGTTCGCGAAGATATTGATGAGAATAAAGCGAGTATAGATCAGACCACGGTAAACTCGTTGATTAACTTGATTCGTATTGCGGGTGCTTCGTTTGCAACGTATATCAGCGGCGGCACCGCAACAGCGGTGATAATTTCGGCCGGGTCCGTTACTGTTGGGAGTCAGGTGATTATCTCGGCAGAGAAAGTAGAACTTTGGGAAAAGGGAGAGGACCTTGAGAACCTCCTTGATGAGGTCAAGTCAAAACAGGCAACACTTGAAGGAGCAGGTGAGCGGGTCGTCTTAGCACTCAAAACGGATATTTTTCTCAACGCAAAAAGGAGATAAGTTATGTTGAACAAGAAGCTTTGGCTACCGATTTTGATTGTATTGTTGATTGTAATAGGTATTGGTGTGTGGCGAGGCCAGCAAGTTTCCGAGCAAGCCCCTATCAAGGTCTACAAACCCGTAGAAGTTGAAGATACCGAAGTCCCACCGAAAGTTGATGATGAGACCGCACAAGGTGGGCATTTTCATGAGGATGGCACTTTCCATACTGAACCGCATGAAGCAAATGGGATGGAAACCCCTACATCCGGGGAAGCAGCATCCGAACGGAACGACACCCTTGATGCACCCAGTGCCTCGGGAACGGGTTCACAGCGTGAAGGGGTTGCTCTGGATCCCCTTACGTCTGAAGAACGCAAAGCACTTGAGGCGAAAATCCAGCAACTTAGGGTTGAATATAACGCACTCACGCGCGTTAGCGACCCAAAGATTACTCAGTCAAGAAAACTTCTAAAGGAGGCAAAAGAACTCCAGCGCAAACAAGAGGTGCTCTCGGCAGAAATGTCTGCGATCCGTACGGATAAGTGGCTTTTGAAAAAAGAAAAGGAACGCCGCGAGGCACCCCTTTTCGAAGAGTGGAAACAACTAGGGGACCTGGTAACATCAAAGATAGATAGGTCTGAGGTACTGGATACAGAAGTCATCAAGCTTCTTGAACAACAGAAGGCGATCTCAAAAGAGATCGAGGCTCTGCGGGGTCAATTGCAGGAGAGGCAACGATGAAAAACAGACCAATTTTTCTAACAACTTTTGTGTTGTTTGTCTTTTGCTTGCACACTGTACGGCTTGGATTTGCTCAAGGTGGGAGCACAGAAACCCCTGAAAAGCAAGCCTATCGAGATGCCGTGACGAATCTCGGCACGAAAGACCGTAAGTTGATGAAGATTAAAACGGATTTAACCGCTTCAAAATCGAGTATTGAGAAGATAGATGGCAAACTTTCGGCTGCGGAAGTTGCGAGATTAGGAAATGTCGCTCTCGTAGCGGCTGCGATTTTATCTGGAACTGCGGCGACGGCAATAGCTGCGAAGACGGCAGCGGGTATCGTTGCTGGCAAGAATGTTGCGGAGATCATCAACACTGCGATTGAGGATAAGGGCTTGCAGGCGACGTTGAAGGAGCTCCAGCAAGGGGCTTATGATCTCGAAACAGAAGTGATAGATCAGACAGCCGTGGTTCAAACCCAGGCAGAGAGGGTCAACGAGAAACTGGCGGCGTGGGAAAAGGCGTTGCCCGAAGGTGAGAAGCCTATATTCGATGACGAGGAAGCCAAACCGATAGATGTTGCCTCGAAGTTTCCCGATCATACCCGCGAGATAGACCCACCCTCTCAGTCGGAAGCCTCTACAGAGACGCAAGCGTGTCGTGGGTGTATGGAATCGCTCCAACCACCTTATGATGATACCACGATAATACCGCCCGATCCTATATCACAACAAGCTGTGAAAATAAACAAGAAGGTCTATCGGGATCACGGTGTTGTATGTGCGGAAACGCGGCACTCGACGGGTAAGACATGCGAAGGTGGGTTATATTTCACGTGTCCAAACCCGAATGCCGGCACCGTCACGGCGTGTCGGCATGCTGCGGATCATCGCATAGTGGGTCCCTGTCCGGAGGGTGAGGAGAAGCATACATACGCAGCCGGTTCACCGGGGAAGCATGGTCAACGCGTGCGGTGTGGTTCGGTAGGTCAGACGGCGAAGCAATCTGATGGGAGTTTGATTATTCAGGTCTGTCATGAGATGGTTTGGGAATGTGCGCGTCACGGTTCACATACCTGGTCAAGGGTGTCAGTGTCCGCGGAGAATATCTGTCCGGAATGTGGGTTGCCTCATAACATCAGCGGTTCGGGTTCGGGTTCGGGCTCATAGAGTGGGGTGTTTTCACGATTTTCAAAAGTAAGGAGTTTCTGAAATGAAACAAGTTTTTTCTCTATTTTTATGCGGTGTTCTGTTTTTGAATGTGCTGCCGAGTGTTTTCGGTGCAGAGTCCACGCCCTCGGATCCCAACATCGGTCAACCGCACTATGTGAAGTGTGCTGTGTGTAAAACGCACTTCTGGTCGTGCACAGAGTCGGATAAACACGGGGTCGGGGTCTGTGATAAAGCGACATCCGCAGAGACGTTGGCGTGTGGTCATGCTGTGGGTTCAAAGGGGATTCATCTGCGGGTGTCTTGTGAGTTTTGTAGCGAACAGTTTTATTTCTGCGATGAGGGTTTAGGGCATGGTCTGGCGCGGTGTCCTCGCAATGACAAGGGGGAGACGTGCACGGTCAGTGGGGGGCGGATGATCCTGTGTGCCGATCCCCCGCATCTGCATAAGTATCCTTCGGAGCCGCGTCCGTGTCCTGCTGCGAGGTGGACGGGCTGCGATGGCACCGGCACTGCTCATAAACGGACGTGTCTTGCGGGTCACACGTATTATACGTGTAATCTGACGGCGAAAGCCGCACATGAAGCACATACCGCCTCGGATGCTGCTCCGAACCCAGACCCGCTGGAGCCGGGGCAGAATCCGGGAGATTCAAGTTCTCAGGAGCAGAAGCACAAAGATGACGATTCGGAGGGGTCTACCCGCCAGCAGGTTGCCTGTCGTGCGGATGCGTGGACGAGTTGCGGTGGGACGGTCTCACATGCGGCGACGTGTCCTGCGGGTCACACGTATTACACGTGTAATTTGACGGCAAAAGCCGCGCATGAAGCACATACCGCCTCGGATGCCCCGCCGCAGGCACCGCCAAAGCAGACTAATAACAACAAGGACCAATCGGGTGCTAATCAGAACAAGGATGGGAACACCAATTCCAACAAGGATGGGGACTCCGATTCGGATTCCAACAACAAGGGTGGCGATTCCTCGGAAGGCGTTCGCAAGTGTGGACATACGAAGTCTGCGAGTGGGGATCATTCGTTTGTCTCGTCGTGTTCGGCGACGAATGCGAATGGCGATGCGTGTGAGCGGACCTCGGGATATTGGACGTGTAAGGGACATACGCACAAGTTCCCTGAGAAGCAGCCGACGTGTCCGGCGCATGGGTGGACGGATTGCGGTGGGGATGCGGGGGATCATGATGCGACGTGCGCTGCGGGGCATGCATATTATACGTGCAATACGGATGCAGCGGAGAGACATTCAAAGCATAAAGCTGCTCCGCCATCGCCGCCACCGCCGCCACCACCACCCCCACAAGCGGATTCAGATCCAGACTCGGATGACGACGATGATGCCTCCGATGCGGACGACGACTCGGATGACGATGACTCTGATGAAGAAGCTGATGACGATGCAGCGATGTGTGGTGCACACGGGTGGACGGGTTGCGGGGGTAAAGCCGGTGACCATGATGCCGTCTGTGGCAAGGGGCATTCGTATTATACCTGTAACGCCTCAGCGAGTGCATATCATGCCAAACATTAGCAATCTCCAAGAAAATGGCAAAAGGGTGCGAAGTCAAATCGCACCCTTGCTTTGAACCTTAACTGAACCTTCCGATTTATACTTCATTTGCCCAACCCTTTCCCCAACGGGCTACAGATTTCCTATATCCGAGAGAGCATAACCTTCAAGCGAAGTAGCAATGAAGTATTCTATCATCTTTCCACAGACTTCCCCACAGTTTTCATAACCTACGCGCACACGCAGACAGCGAATATAAAAATGCGGTAAACGAAAACCAAATTCCACTTGAGAAATTGTCATAAACCTGCTAAAATGAATGCTAATCCTTTTAGAGTTGGGGGAAAACTTATGGTTTTTGGACAAGGCACACATCAGTATACGGTAGAAGAAAATTGGTGGACACTCCCAGAGGGTTGGGAATTTGGCTGGGTTCCTGCTGTCGCCGTTGACTCACAGGATCGTGTTTATGTCTACAGTCGGAGCGAACACCCGATGGTCGTCTTCGACCTCGATGGCAACTTTCTGACCTCTTGGGGTGATAACATCCTCAAGGACGCACACGGGATTTTTATCGATGCCGACGATAACATCTACTGCACGGAACGGGACACACACGTCATGCGGAAGTTTACGCCGGAAGGTGAACTGCTAATGACACTCGGCACACCCGATGAACCCGGCGCAGACGGAGAACCCTTCAATAAGCCGACGGACCTGGCAATCGGACCCGATGGTGAAATGTATATCACTGACGGTTACGGCAATGCCCGTGTCCATAAATACTCGCCTGATGGTGAACTGATTAAGTCGTGGGGTCAGCCCGGGACGGGACCTGGGGAATTTGATCTTCCACACTGCGTCAGAGTCGATCCGCGCAATAGACTTATGGTCGCTGACCGTGAGAACAACCGGATCCAGTTCTTTACGCTCGATGGAGAGTACATCGAAGAGTGGGGAGACCTCCGGCAGCCAGACACCATCTATATCGACGAAGAGGATCTTGTCTATATCGCCGAATTAGAGCAGCGCGTTACAATCATGACCTTGGACGGTGAAGTCGTCTCCCAATGGGGTTCTGAACGTGGGAGTACCGTCCCCGGTGAGTTTTTCGCATGTCCACACGGGATCTGGTTAGATTCAAAGGGCGATATGTATGTCGGCGAAGTTCAAGCAGACGCGCGACTCCAGAAATTCATTAGGCAGCGGTAAAATCGTTCTTTAGGGTGAAGGGTCTCATGTTACGTCCCTGAAATCTAAACTACTATAGGGTGAGGTCTCCGTACCTCGCCATCTCAGGTCTAAATTATTGTAGGGCGAGGTCCCCGTGCCTCGCCCGTCACTACATTAAGGTCGAAGTAGCATGGCAGAAAGTTTCTCATTTTTCCAGAAAGTAAATAGGGATTTTGATAAAGCTGCCCAATTCACCGAATATCCCCTTGGACTTTTGGAACAGATAAAGATTTGTAACAGCTCCTGCCATTTCACATTCCCGATAAAGCGGGACGATGGGACTATTCAAACTATCCACGGGTGGCGGGCAGAACATAGCCACCATATTCTACCCACGAAGGGGGGTATCCGTTATAGCACGCTTGTCAACGAAGATGAAATTATGGCACTTGCGGCACTGATGACTTACAAGTGCGCCCTCGTTGACGTGCCGTTTGGTGGGGCAAAAGGGGGTATCCAGCTGGACCGACGCGAATATTCGGAAAGCGAATTGGAGCGGATCACCCGCCGTTATACCTATGAATTAATTCAGAAGAACTACATCGGACCTGGGATAGACGTCCCCGCACCGGACTTCGGGACGAGTGAGACCGAGATGGCGTGGATCCTCGATACTTATATCACAATGGCACCCGATAAACTTAACGCCATCGCATGTGTAACAGGCAAACCAATCACACAAAACGGGATTCATGGTCGGAAAGAGGCGACTGGACGCGGTGTTGTCTTCGGCTTGCAAGAGGCATGCAGTATCGTAGAGGATATGAAGCAGCTTGGGCTTTCTCCGGGTTTACACGGGAAAAACGTGGTCATCCAAGGTTTTGGAAATGTCGGTTCCCACGCTGCCAAGTTTCTGATGGAGGCAGACGCACGCGTTACGGGGATTATTGAGCGAAACGGTGGTATTCATGATCCACAAGGCTTTGATGTAGAAAAAGTCGCCATGTATCGTGAAGAAACCGGTTCAATCCGCGGGTACCCGTGTGCCCAGTCTATTGAGAATCCGAACGACGGTCTGGAATTAGAATGTGATATCCTCGTGCCAGCTGCGCTTGAAAACCAACTGACAGCGGAAAACGCTCCCCGAATCAAAGCCTCCATTGTTGCAGAAGCTGCGAATGGACCCACGACACCGGATGCCGATAAAATCCTTCAAGAACGCGGGATTATGATTATACCGGACACCTTTCTTAACGCCGGTGGTGTGACGGTCTCCTATTTCGAGTGGCTCCGTAATTTGTCACACGTCCGATTCGGAAGGCTCGGCAAACGTTTTGAGGACCAGACACAACACGCAATGCGCCGTGCCGTCGAAAAAGCCACTGGCTACCAGTTTTCGGACAACGAACTCGAAATAATACACGGTGCTGATGAAGAAGATCTCGTAAACTCTGGACTTCAGGATACGATGATAAACGCCTATCAAGAGATACGTGAAACCCGTATGCAACACAAAAGTAAAAATGACGACGTGGATTACCGCACAGCGGCGTTCATCAATGCCATCCACAGAATCGCGAAGTCCTATATGCAGCTCGGTATTTTTCCTTAATCACGTTGTGATTCGCGAAAGGAGGGGTACAATGGCTTATAGCAACTTTACATTAGCAGAAGTTCGTACGACATTTCAATTAGAAACGGTTGAGGCTATAGGGCTCTTTTCCAAAATAGAGTCAGTGCTTCCGAGATCTCATTTTACAGAGGAACTGAAAAAAAAGGTGCCCTTAGCCACTGCTATAAACACAGAGAAAGCCCGATCAGAACTGATTGTCGCCGATGTGTTGTTTGAACTTCGCGAACACTGCAAGGGCAGTATCAGTCTCTTTTCTGGGATCGACTTTAATGTTGATGCTGAAAACGGCTTGACGGGTGTATGCGACTTCCTCATAAGCCTCTCTCCAAGGCAATTGCTTGTAGATGCCCCCGTCATCGTCCTTGTAGAAGCAAAGAAAGAGGATTTGACCGGCGGACTCGGACAGTGTATTGCCGAGATGCTCGCAGCCCAACGCTTTAACGGAGAAAAAGGAAATAACATTCCTTGCATTTATGGAGCCGTCACATCAGGGACAGACTGGCTATTCCTTAAATTGGCGGAAAAATCTGTGTACGTTGATTTGACCGTCTATCAAATTGCGCAATGTGAAAAAATTCTTGGTATCCTTACGAGTATGGTCAATCAAAAAGCGTAATGGACAGGACTTACGCACTCCCCTGGTAGGTGCGGTTTCTAACCGCACCGAACCCTGATAGAAAGTGCCTTCATCATATCAAAATGGGCGTTCTGATCCAATTTTGCGTAAGTCCTGATGGAGAAAAAATGATAGCATTAAGTGTAAATGTAAACAAAGTCGCAACATTGCGAAACTCACGAGGTGGCGATATTCCGGACATACGCACTGCAGTTGATACTTGCGTCGCTGCTGGCGCGCAGGGGATCACGGTGCATCCCCGCGAAGACCAACGACATATCACACCAACAGACGTGCAGGACATCGCCGAACGATTAATAGAAATCAACACCCGAAAATCACCTGCTATCGAATATAACATTGAAGGCGATCCGAGACCTGACCTCATTGATATGGTACTTCAGACGAAACCGACGCAGTGCACGCTCGTCCCTGTTGTGGCGGGTGAGGTAACAAGCCATACCGTTTGGGACATTCACAAAGATGGCGATACGTTGAAACCGATCATCGCAGCCCTGAAAGATGCGGGTATCCGTGTCAGTCTGTTTAGTGGAACGGATGTCGAGCAGATAACGATGACGCGTGACATCGGTGCGGATCGCATTGAACTCTATACTGCGCCTTACGCCATGGCAAAAACCGAGACAGAAGTTGAACACGAATTCGGATCGCTAAAGAACGCGGCACTGAAGGCGATGGATTTAGGGCTTGGGATCAATGCCGGTCATGACTTGAACCTTGACAATTTGCCGTTGATGCAGGACTTACCAGGGCTTCAGGAAGTCTCTATCGGTCATCATCTCATGGCAGATGCACTCTACATCGGGATGGAAGCTGCCGTCAAAGCATATCGACAAGCACTGGGGCAACAGATAACATGAGAGACACTAAAACGTGTGCTGTTTTCGACTTAGACGGCACGATTATCCGCCTCTCCTCAGAACAGGTTTTCCTGCGGTATCTGCTGAGCCACGGTGAGATCCCGATACCGAACTTGCTGGCGTGGGTATCCTATCTGCTGCAGGTTAAATCTCTTCGAGCAGCAAAACCTAATAAGATTTACCTTCGCGGTTTGGAGCAGACACACCTTCAGGAGATTGCCCGACGCTGCTTCACCGAAACGCTTCGTCCGAGCATAGCACCTCACATTTCCAAATTGATATATCACCATCGCGCCGAAGGACGGACGGTTATCCTGATGTCGGGTTCATTGTCCTTTCTCGTTCAACCGTTTCATGCATACTTCCAGACCGACCTAATGGTCGCACACCAACTGGAGATGGTTGACGGAAGATGTACGGGACAACGGATTGGGCTCCACCCGTATGCCGAAAACAAAGCCAAACTCACCCAACAACTCGCCGCTGAACACGGGTTCAACTTAAACCACTCTTACGCCTACGGAAACCATCACACCGATGCTCACAAACTGGAATTGTTTGGGCATCCCGTCGCTGTTAACCCAGATGGCGGGTTGCGACGCATCGCCATGGCTAAGGGCTGGCACATAGAAGAATGACTGACACGATGCGACTTGAAAAATATATTGCTACCTCAGGTATCGCTTCTCGGCGGGCGGTGAAAAAGCGCATTCTTGCTGGTGCCGTCAGCGTTAACGGCGAACCTATTCTGGTGCCAGGACACCCAATCGACACAGAGACCGATGTCGTTGAATTTGAAGGCAAACGCGTTGAGCCGTTGAAAGAGCAGATCTATTTAATGCTAAATAAACCGGCGGGCTGTATCACAACGCGCAGCGACCAACGCGGGCGTCCAACCGTTATGGACCTCGTTCGGGACCTATCGGATACAATCTATCCAGTTGGACGCTTAGACTTGGAGACCGAGGGGTTGCTACTCTTCACGAACGATGGGGATTTCGCCTACCGACTGCTACACCCAAGCCATGAGATAGAGAAAATCTATATCGCGTGGGTGAAAGGCGTGCCGCGCGACGACGTGATTCAGAAGCTCCGTCAAGGGGTCAAGATTCCGAGTGGAACAACGGCACCGGCAAAGGTCAGACGACTGAAAATAAGCAAAGATGGGCACTCAACAGCGTTTGAGGTAACAATTCATGAAGGGAAAAAACGACAGGTGCGGATGATGTTCAAAGCCGTGAGACATCCCGTCATCCGTCTGAAACGGGTACAGATTGGCACTTTGAAGTTAGGGCATCTGCCATTAGGCGCGCATCGACTTTTGACTTCGGAAGAGGTATCGGAGCTACTGCGTTTATAGGCGCGGTCTGAGACCACGCCTATCAAAAACTATTCATCGGCGTTTGCCAAATCTTTGACCCGTTCGAGCATTGCCTCAGCACTCTGCCTGATGTTTGCATCCTTGGCGTGGTGCGATAACTTTTCAAGCACTGCGATCGAGTCCTCATAATGTTCCTTAATGGCGTAGGTCACACCGAGGTAATACTGGGCAGGTTCATAAACATCGCTATTCGGATACTTGTCTATAAGCACCTTGAAGTGAGAGACCGACTTCTCAAAATACGCCTCTGACTTTTCAGCACCGGCGGTTTCAAGGAGCGTGCCGTAAGTGAGTCCCAACTGGTTGTGCAATTTCGGGATGAGTTTCGACCTATTTTTCGGATCGTGTTCAAACGCTTTCTCGCTGAACAGGACTCCTTTTTCCAACTGCTTCCGTTCCAAATAGATGAGCGCGACCTCAGCGTTGAGTTTGCCATCATCCGGTTTCGCTTCCAATTCTTCCAACTGCTTTTGGAACGCAGACTCCACCTTCAAGGCATCTTCAATCACAGGCGTAAATTGATCAGGCGGTAGGAATCCTGAGTGATATTTAATGAGTCCACCGTCTGGACTGATGAAGAGGACTGCCGGGTAAGCATTGACTCCGTATCGGCTCCGCATCTCCTCATTGATGGGACGTTCTGTGTCCTCTGGATTTACTTTGACGGAAATGAAATTTTCCGCGAGGGTGACGACGCGGGCATCTGTAAACGTTTCGGCATCCAGCCGCTTACAGAACCCTCACCAGTCGGTATAGAAGTCCATCATGATAGGTTTGTCGGCTTCCTCGGCTTCCTTCAGGGTGACCTCTACGGATTCACGCCACTGAATCTCTTCACTCGCGACGAGCGCGGGGACTGTGCCAACTATCAACAACAGAACGATGAATCCTGTCAGATATGCGGCGGTCCAGTGAAAAACGGGCTTAAACATAATGTTCTCTCCTTGTGTGTTAGATAAATACGCTAATCCAAAATTCCATTACTATTCTTCAGCTGCAGCGTTTTGATTCTGTTCAACCGCAGCTGCACTCGTTGTTTTGCTTGATAATGTTATTCGACACCTACCGCAAGTAACAACAATTTTGACGAGTTTCTTCTGTTTGCCAATATGAGACTGTTTCTGCTCTGTTTGTACGTGTCTTTGGCAGCGAGGACACCACTGTTGTTTTGCGCCTAACATGGGTAGCTCCTTTGTGATATTGTGTTTAGTATCAATGTCCTCTACTCGTCCGCAGAGAACAGTCACACCATACCACGATAAAAGTTCATTTTTTCCTTCGCCTCGACAAATATTACTTCCCGACACAGAACTGAGAGAAAATCCTATCGAGAATATCTTCCGTTGTCGTCTTGCCAACGATGTCGCCCAGGGCATCAAGACTGATTCGCAAATCGACAGCAACGAGTTCCGGAGGCATACCGTTCGCGAGACTCTCTATCGCATAATTGAGTCCATTGTGTGCACGCCTGAGTGCGTCCTGATGGCGTGCGTTGGTCACAATCGGCGATTCCCCGACAACGAACTTATCACCAAGCAGTTCCTCAGAGATAGCGGTCCTTAGTGCCTCGAGTCCTTTACCTTGGGGGATCACTGTCTCAACGATCCGCTTTTTTGGGCAGTGCGTCAGTAATGCAGCCATTGATGTCACAACCGGTAGGTCTGTCTTATTCAAGATAAGAATTGCTTTCTGCGATTGTGCTGTCTGCAAGAGGTCCCTATCGGCATCGTTTAAAGGTTGCGATGCGTCGAACATCAAGAGTAACAATTCTGCCTTGTCTAAGACGGCTTTGCTCCGTTGAACGCCTTGTTGTTCAACAATATCATCCGTCTGTCGAATACCAGCGGTGTCAAAAAGTTTCAATGGGATACCATTGATGTTAATAGCCTCTTCAATTGTGTCGCGTGTCGTGCCAGGGATATCTGTAACGATAGCGCGTGCCGTTCCAACGAGTGCATTAAGTAAACTGGATTTTCCGACATTTGGTTTACCCAATATGGCGACATTGACACCCTCCGAGATGAGTCTCCCTTCATCGGCAGTTTCAAGAAGCACCGTTAAGTCTGTCTGAACGGTGCGGGCACATTCGAGCTGCGCCTCTACCTTCATGAAATCAAGGTCTTCCTCAGGAAAATCAACAGACGCTTCAATCTCTGCGAGCAGGGCTGCGAGTCGGTCATTGAATTGATTGACAGTCTCAGAAAGCTTCCCAGCGAGTGCTTCTATTGCGATTTTTCGGCTCAGATCCGTTTTCGAGGCGATGAGTTCAGCGACGGCTTCCGCTTGTGCAAGGTCAAGTCTACCGTTAAGGAAAGCGCGTTTTGTGAATTCACCCGGTTCTGCGAGCCGTGCGCCCTGCTTTACTACCAAGTCCAATACAGCCGTGAGGGGAAGGATCCCACCGTGACAATTAAACTCGACGATATCTTCTCCGGTATACGTTTTTGGCGCGTGCATGATGCCGAGTAAAATTTCATCAATTACGGCATCGGATGCGTTAGTATCTACAACGTGTCCGTATGTAAGCGTATGCGTCGGTAGTTGTGCGGGAGATACAGCCCGCGGAGATCGGAATAAATCGGTAGCAATCGGCAGGGCGAGCGGTCCACTGACTCGGACAATGCCGATACCCGCTTCGCCGCGTGCTGTTGCGATGGCTGCGATGGTATCGTGGAATTTCATCTTTTTTAGCGGTTCGCGGTTCGCTTGTAGTTGTTGGTTAAAACCTTTAGTTATTAGAAAAACCCGCCCTTACCACGACGTTTTCTTTACCATTAACCATTAACCATTAGTTGTGATGACAACCCGACGCATGTCTCCCTCGCCTTGACTATAGGTGGATACAATATCATCCTCTCTTAAGGCGACATGGATGATGCGGCGGTCACGCGCCGACATTGGTGCCAAGACAACCTCCCGGTTGGTATACTTCACCTGCTCCGCCATTTGGTGTGCCATTTCGACGAGCCGTTCTTCTCGGCGTTCCCGGTAACCCTCGGTGTCAACAAAAACCCGCCTTTTTACGAGAGAGGCTTTATTAACAATGCAATTGAGGAGGCGTTCAATAGCATCAAGCGTCTGCCCATGCTTCCCGATGAGGAGGGCAGGACTGTCAGTGTGGATATTGAGATGTGTGCTGCCATCAACGAAATCCGATTCCACTTCGGCACCAATTCCCATCCGGCTGAGCAACTCTCTGAGAATCGTGTCGGGTGCCGAAGAGACATCTTGCTTCATTGTTACTCGGACTTTGGCAGGTTTCGCGCCGAAATTTAAGATACCTTTTGTGGGTTCACTGATGATGTCAATTGTAACCTGCTCGCGAGTCGCCTCAAGTTCATTGAGTGCCTGTTCAATTGCTTCCTCCACTGTATCGCTTTCAGCTTGAATATAATGTTGCATAGGTTGAGTCCTCCTCGTATAAAACGTTTCCGGCAGTGAAGTCGTTGACGCGGGGTATGACTATGGACTAAGTCTATTTCCGTTTGGAAGTGTTCCGTTTTTTAGTATCTGCAGACCCCGATAGGTCTTCGTCCGTCGCGCTTCGGTTCTGTAGATACTGTTGTGCTATAGTGAACACATTGTTACACAACCAATACAATACAAATCCTGATGCCCAGTTGTAAAAAATGAAGATAAAGATAATTGGCATGAATTGCATCAGTTTCATTTGGGTATTGTCGGTTGTTGGTGTCATATTGCCGACGAATTTCTGTTGAAGCCAAGTTGTTAATCCGTTGATGATAGGTAGCAGTCGAACGGCATCTATCTGTGTGACAATCAGCGGAATCGTAAAGGGCAATTCAAACAAAGTATCGGGTGCGGAAAGGTCTTGAATCCAGAGCAGGAAAGGTGCTCCACGGAGTTCTACTGCGCCGCCAAGGAGCGAAAAGAGTGCGAAGAAGAGCGGAATTTGTGGAAGCCACGGGATACAACCCCCAAGCGGATTGACACCATTTTCCTTGTAGAGCCGCATTGTGGCGCGGTTAAGCTTCTGCGGATCGTCCCTGTATTTCTCCTTCAATTCCAAAAGTTCGGGTTGGAGTTTCTGCATCTTTTTCATCGAGGCGTGCGCCTTGCGGGTAAACGGATAAGTGATAACCTTCACCAAGGCAGTCAACAGAATAATTGAGAGCCCATAGTTTCTGAAGACGGCGTGAAATCCTTGGAATAGCCAGAGCATGCCCCAAACAAGGGGGGCAAAGAATCCGAAGTCAATCACTTTGGAAAGATGTAGCGATAGTTCTGGCGCGTTGGGTGCCTCAATCGTTTTCAGAATTTTGTCGTCTTTCGGTCCGACATAGAGCCGGAATTCGTGACTGGCTTTCTGCTGAGATGCAAGATAAAAACCCGGAACAACGAGCCCAACTGTCTCTGTGGGTGCGACGACAGCGACATCGGCACCGGCACTCGCATTGGGAGTCTCTGTGAGTCTATATGTTGCCGCGATTTCCGGGTCAGGGATCATGAGCGCGCTGAAGTACTGACTATCAAGTCCTGCCCAAAGCACAGTCGTTAAAGCCTGTTCGTCTTTAAGTTTGTGCACAGGATTCCCTTCGCCGGTGTAAACCTTCGCGCCCTCTTTACCACGTCGCCCACGTTTCCCACTTTTCTTTTCGTGAGGTAGGAGGTCGGCGTTGATACCGCGTCCCCATTGGAGTTCATATCCATTCGCCGGTTCATTTCCACCCATAAGTAAAGGTTCATCAGAGACATTTTGGAAGGTAATTGCCAGATTAACAAAATAGGTGCCAGGGATGAAAGTTAACTGCTTGGCAACCTGCAGTTTTTCTGCGATGATTGTTCGGAAAGTGAGTGTTTCTACACCCTCGCCCGCTGTGAGATCGATTTCAGGCTTGTCCGCGCGCCATGAAGCATTAAGCAAGTCGAGTTGCAGTTGGTCATTTGCGAAGCGAAGTGCGAGGCAGCTCAGCGCGTTCTCTGGAATCAGGTTCAGGGGTTCATCGATGTCAACGGTCCGGTCTGGAAACTGATTGAGTTCCCACACTTTGGCAATTGCAAGTTTTTCGTTGAACACGACACTATACCTATCGGTGTGAACGCTAACTTTTGCGTCATCCGGGCTTTCCTGTAAAGGAGTCCAGAGATCTGTATCGACGGATGCCTCGGTTCCGTCGGGTGCCGTCTGTGTCGCGTCATCGGGTGGCACTTGACGTGTATCAGATGATGGGGCTGTTTCGGTCGTTGCGGATTCGTCTGGCTCGGGCGCAAACCGGTTACCGAAAAACAGGCTCCATCCAATCATGACAGCAATCATTAGGACGAGTGCGAGAATATAACGTACTCCCATTGAAATTAGGTACTCCTCATCTATGTGTACTTCTGAGACCAACCGTTTTCGACGTGGCGTGTCTACGCCGCTATTTCAGCGGGTCGAAGCCACCCGGATGATATGGGTGACATTTTGAAAGTCGTTTAAGAGTTAGCCAGGTCCCCTTGAGCGTCCCGTAACGTTCTAATGCCTGCTGTGCGTATTGGGAACATGTGGGATAGAAACGACATGAACGGGGTAGCAGCGGTGAAATGAAACGGCGATAAAAACGGATCGGTTGGACGAGTACAGCCGCCATATATGTTTTGCGGCACGTTTGCTGGTGCCCGCATTGATTCATAACTTCCAAGTGCTGCTGACAGTCTGACACGCCTGTGTTCCTCATCGGCTACTTCGGTTCCTGCGTCACGGCGTTGTGGTGATATTCGCGCTATTCAAGATAGAGGCTCTTCGGAATAAACTACAGAGCGCGTTTGCTGCTTCCTGACATTTAAGCCGAGTCGCTGCAGTTCTACCGACAACCACGATATCATAAGCTGCCTGTAGGTGAGGACATAAGTGCCGAAACGACTCCCGAATTAATCTTTTAACCCGATTCCTTTGGACGCTGTTTCCGACTTTTTTGCTAACGGTTATCCCCAATCGAGAATGCTCGAAGCCTGTCGGTCGTACGTATATCACAAAATAGCGATTCCAATACTTACCGCCGTCTTGATAGGCACGCTGGAATTCCGAACGTTTTTTTAGTTTTCTCGGATCTGGCATGATTCAATTGAGATACAGATATTTTCTCCACGACGGATGGCATCCTCGAAAATGACGGTTGAGTTGTAAATACGTTAATATTGATGGTGTTTTGGGCTGGCGTGCGAGTGTGAGTTGTGTCTCGTAGAGCATTTTATTTCCTTTTTTATTATTACATTTCTTGCACGCCGTCACAACATTTTCCCAGTTCGTTTGTCCACCCCGCGAAATCGGTATCACATGGTCGAGCGTGAGTTGTGCTGTTGGGAACTCACCATAGCAGTACTGACACGTGTAATGATCTCGGACGAGGACATTCTTCCGTGAAAATTTGACGACACTCCGTGGGACATGCACGTAGTTCACCAAACGAATTACATGTGGTACTTTTATTGCAGCACTGGGTGAATGAATCTTAAGGTCAGAGACTTCTTCCGTCTGTGCGGTGCCTTTGAAAACCATTTTCATCGCACGCCGGAGGTTGCAAACGTTGATTGCTTCATAACTTGCATTAAGTACTAAGACAGATATTTCCACTTGCAGCTCCTCTAACTTGAATGATCGGTTCTAACCACATTAACTCTTTATGTATGATACCACATTTCCCGTCAAATTGCAACTAAAATCACTATATGGCGGTCGGCTGTCAGCGGTCAGTAATCGGGTAGGTATTGGGTATAGGTGGTAGGTATTTGCTAATTGCCAACAGCTATTTTCTTATCAGAATCAGGATTTACAAGATGATTGGGAAAATGGATTGAGTAAGGAGAATCGGTGAGGTTGGGAAGAACGGTGCGGTTAAAAACCGCACCTACCTATTTAAGGGAAGATTCAAAGGAATGTTGATTAGGCTTTCGGAGTTGTTAAATCACCACTGAGGATTGTGGGACACCAGAATTTCTCAATATACTCAATGATGAGCTGCGTGCCTTCTTCGTGACTAACATAAGGCGGCTTAAACGGATTATACATCGCATCTGTGAGATCACGTGCAAGAACGGCATTGAAACCCCAACGAACCATCTGTTTAATCGCAAAAGAGCGTCCGAGGACACACATATTGGTGTGCACCCCCATGAAGATGATATTCTTAATACCCTTGTGATGAAAAAGATTGTAGACCTCTTGTCCGTTATCACTGATGGCATCTGCGTCAGCAATCTCAATGACAGGATGTTGCCGGTGCCACGCTTTGTAGGTATCGGTTTCGCCGGTGTCTGAACCACCATCGGAGGCATCAACAGGCAAGGGTGGATCAGGTAATTCCCGTTCAGGTGGCGGTTGAGCATGTGGTAATGCTAAGACCGATTGGCGCGCCGGGTGCGCCTCGTAGAAGTCCATTGTGTCGGAGGGTGCATGGATAATATGAACGCCGCTTTCCCTTGCCCGTCCAAGCACGATGTTCATCCGAGGTGCCATCACATTTACGCGCTCTGTCGCACCCCAAGACCAGTGTTCGTTCCACATATCAACGACGACAATAGCCGTTTCAGCGGGGTTCCAGTGGACCTCTTCTTCAATGATACGCCAACCGTTCCTGCCAGCCGTCCGCGCCTCCTGTCGGCGGGTTGAGAGTGAGAGGGTTTCAGTGGCTGAAAAGGTCTGGCTTAAAATGTTAAGTAGCATCGGTTTCTGGTGCTCCTTTGCGAAAAAGGTAAGCGTCCTTATGACGACCGTAGTAGTTTTTGCGGGTGCCATAGATGCGGAACCCGAACTGTCTGTAGAGGTATTGTGCTGGTAAGTTATTGACAGCGACCTCCAAGAAGACCTCGCGTCCGTCGTGTGCGGCTATCATCTCTAAAGCTGAAGCGAGGAGATATTTGCCGATACCTTGTCCGCGATAGGCAATTGGCACTGCAATATTTAAAATATGCGCTTCTTCATAGAGAACAGCGAACACGATGTAACCCAGGATGGTGTCTTCGCACCGCGCAACGTAAAAAAAATCATAAGATCTCGGTCGCTTCAGGGACAGTGTAAAATAGGTCGCGCTCCATGGGTCCTCGAAGCATTCGTTTTCTATGTCCAGGACCTGTTGTAGGTCAGATAAGCACATCGGTTCAAATGTGAGATTTCGGAGCGAGTTTTGGGTTGCCATTTCCGTATTTTTCGGGCTACACACTACTCGGTTGGAGGCGGTTCGTAAAAAGGCTCGTTCCTTCTTTCTGCCTCTATTCGACGAAGGTTCCAAGCGAGGACCTTTTGAGCGAGCTCCTTTTTGCCTTCCTCAACGCCTTCGGCTCTAGCTTTGACAGCGGCTTCGGCAGCAGCTTCGGCAGCGGCTTTGGCAGCGGCTTCTTGAATCCGTTTCTCTGATCTATCTGACCATAACATCATTAAATCTCCTATGAGCGTTAGAACACCAGCGACTAATCCACCAACAGGGATAAACACTGATGTATCGGTTAGCACGATACGGAACGATTTATATCCTTTCCATCCAGCCCCTACCTCTTCATAAATAGCATAGCCGAAAAAGAGGCTTCCAAGCCTCAAACCTACGGTAAGCGCAAAATTTGTCTTTCCTGTTTTCCAAAATTCTCGATGTTTTCGCAGAAATGCTTTCAAGGGCACCTCCGACCTATGTATTCTATTTCATACCGAACTCACTTTGGCACCAATGCAAGTTTTACAGTTACATCACCTTATGGCGTTCATTTATTTTATCATAGACGATTCTTTGTTGCAATCAAAAATCAGAATTCACCTTATTGTTTTTTTTTCATAAGTCTGTTATAATTACGCTTATATGGCATCTGCTGAGAAAAAGGAGTATACTATGAAAGACTTTGCTTTTACAGGTGGGCGTCCGGATCCGTATACGTTTCCGACGGAAGGTTTAATTGAGGCGAGTGCAAAAGCACTTCGTAAGTTGGGAGGCGATCTGGTTAATTATCCCGGTGAATCCGGCTATCGCGGTCTACGGGAACTGGCATCTATGCGGTTTGAACGGCGTGAAGGGGTCCCACTGCCGATAGACAACATCTCAATCACCTCCGGTTCTATGCAAGCACTGGAATTGGTGCTCGGAACGCTCATCAATCCTGGAGATACCGTGCTAACAGAGGAATACACCTACAGTGGTACCTTGGGGATTATGCGGCATTTCAAAGCCAATATTGAGGGTGTCGGTATGGACTATATTGACGGTATGGATATGGACGATCTGGAATCCAAACTGCAAGCACTCAAACGCAAGAATATCCGTCCGTCGTTCATCTATACGACTTCAAACCATCAGAACCCGACAGGTGCGATCCTTTCGCTTGAACGGCGGAAACGGATGCTGGAATTGGCTAAGGCATACGACACACTCATTGTTGAAGATGACTGCTACGGCGACATCGACTTTACATCCACCCCGACACCCGCTTCGCTCTTTAAACTGGATACCTCGAACCGTGTGATTTTTATCGCCACTTTCTCAAAAATCTTAGGCGCAGGGGTCCGACAAGGTTATTTCGTGGCGCGGGAACCGTACTACGGACAAATCCATCAGAACCGATGGGACGGCGGGACGAGCGCGCTGGCGAGCGCGATTGTTGCCGAATTCTTTATGGAGCACCTCGAAGCACATCTTGTAAAGACGAATGCTGCTGTAGGCGCGAAATGTCGCGCTGTGGTGGAGACACTTGATAAGCATGTGAGCGACATCTGTACATGGACCCGCCCGCGAGGCGGAC
This sequence comes from Candidatus Poribacteria bacterium, assembly GCA_028820845.1. NCBI lineage: Bacteria > Candidatus Poribacteria > Candidatus Poribacteria bacterium. The sequence continues at coordinate 20,935 of JAPPII010000030.1, read as the reverse complement.
TCTTCCTCTGGATAGATCTACCAGAGACCACAGACCTTGACAAACTCCGTGAACTCACTGCGGAGAAGGGGGTCGGTTTCAGCAACGGGAGTGCCTTCCACTACGCAAACGCGCCAGTGAAAGCGATCCGATTGGCGTACGCTTATTGCCACGTGGACGATATCCCCGAAGGGATCACCTATCTGTGTGAAGCGATCCGTGAGGCACAGACCGCAACAGCGGAGGTCGCTGCAGGCGATTAACCATCAGCGGTTAGGAGTTCGTGATTAGCTATTAGCGAATAGCGGTTCGCGACTCGCGACTCGCGATTGGAGGAACAGCGTTCTTGCGTAATATCATCCTTATCTCATTAGATACGCTGCGGGCATCGAGTATGAGTTGCTACGGGCATCACAATCTGACAACGCCTCATCTCGACGCGCTTGCGGAACGAGCGACGCTTTTTGAGAAGTGTATCAGTCCGCACATCCCGACGCACCCCGCACATACAACAATATTCACTGGCAAGGATGTCTTGTCCCACCAAATCATCACACAAGGTGGGACGTTGGACTTATCAGACGATATAAAGACTGTGCCCGAGTTGTTGCGCGAGGCGGGTTACTTTACCGTCGCTGCGGATAATTTGCGACGTTGGTTTCAGCGAGGTTTTCCAGAAACGCATTACCGAGGCTACCAATGGGATAACAGTTATCGGAACGCTCGTAAGGCGGAGGCGGTTAACGAAACGGCAATAGAATTGTTGGATCTCGCACAAGCGCAGGATAAACCTTGGTTCGCTTTTCTGCACTACTGGGATCCACACACCCCATATTTGCCGCCGCTCCCGTTTGAACGGATGTTTTACAGCGGTGACGAATGTGATCCGAACAATCGAAGTATGGACGCTGTCTATGCTCATGAACCCTTTACGGACTACTTCCGACAGTGGATGTGCACGCCGGATCCGACAGATCCAGAAAACATCGCCAAGAAACGGCTCTGGCGGGATAGGCGGTATGTCAACGCTCAGTATGATGCCTCGATTGCTTATATGGATGCTTGTCTAGCGCAACTCTTCCGATATCTACAAGATTGCGGACAACTTGAGGAGACGCTCCTCATCATCACAGCAGACCACGGCGAGGAGCTTGACGAACACGAACTCTGGTATGACCACCATGGGTTGTATGAGACCAACTGTCATGTTCCCTTAATCGTTCACTGTCCCGCGCTTATTTCCGATGGGCAACGGCTCGGTGGTCTCGTGCGGCTCACTGATATTGCGCCGACGGTCCTCGATTATGCGGGGTTGACAGCAATCGCAGAACGTGAAAACATGGAGGGCAGCAGCCTGCGGAGCCTGATGGAGAACGGGAGCGACGCTGGAACGACGGAGGCTATCTACCTCACAGAATGCGGTTGGATGAAAAAACGCGGGTGGCAGACGCAAAAATGGAAATTGATTGTTGAGACAGGGGGGACACCTGCCGTTTACAACACGCCGGATTTGGAACTCTATGACCTTGAAGAGGATCCGGACGAGGTCTACAACCTTGCTGAGGAAGCGGACATCGTCGTTGCACGCCTGAAAGGCGATATGGAGGCGTTCTTGGAACACCGACTCGCTGAAACAGGGCTACCTGACCCAACGCTTGTCCAAGATATTACCATGCGGCGGATTGGTGATAAATCAAGAGCCGTGCCGCTTTGAGAGGCGAATCGTGAAACGTAGAAATAGTCAGAACCTTTTTTTCTCGATCCCAGCACGGTTAGGAAACCGTGCCTACCGAGTCTGGATGCGAATTACGGTCGTGTTGTTTATTGCCGCGTTTGTTGGCAACGGTTGTACGGCGTTACAGGAAGCACAGCAACGTCGTGAGAAACGGATACTCGAAGAGCGGAATGCCGGTTCGCTGATGCTCAGACCCTCGAATGCAACAATCGAAATTAGACAACCCGACGCGCTGTACAGTACGAGCGATCATTACACACTGACTTTCGCGAAAGATTTGTACGGGCATCCAGAACTCGACTCCGCCGAGGAGCGTGAGTCGTTCGCTCGGAGTGCCCTCGGTTATATGGAGAGCCTCTACGACGCAATGAACCGACTTTTCGGTTTCCGACCGCAGCATAAAATCCACGTGACGTTGCACGACATCTATCAAGGCACCAGACTCGCCGCGACGACGACAACAAACTATCGCTACGGATTCCAGAACGGGCGGTACCTGAAATTTGTCAATGGGATTAAGATGGATTTTCCGCTGGCGATGTATGAGAAGCACGGCGTCCGGGCACACGAGTTGACACACGCTTTTACAAATATCTATTTCCTACCCGTCTGGTTCTCCGAAGGCATCGCCGTGCTAATTCAGACAGAATATGCTCAGGGTGGAACACATCCGAAATTTGACAGCCTCAAAGGGGATTTAAGGGTTGATCTCGACGGTGTGAATCAATTGGAGAACTGGGGTGGCCACCTCGATGGCGGTCCCCTGACGCAGTGGCGCTATAGATATTCTTATACCCTCGTCTCTGAGTTGCGCGAACGGTACGGCAACGATTTTTATATCAAGGTTTTCGAGTTGATGGAAGCCGACGCGCTCCACCAAAGACTTGAGGGCAAAATGCGGACGAGTTTTCTTGTTTATTATCTCAGTAAAGCAGCGGGTGAGGATTTGGTGCCCTTCTTTACGGAACTACAGTTTAAGGTGCGATCACTCACAAAAGAGGACATTCTGAAACAGATTGATGAGATGAACAGTCAAATCCGGAGGCAACCGTGAGCAGAAACTTAAACGGATTCAGCACTTGCAAATACATGCTCTTGGGGATATTGTGTTTCTGCTGGGGTTGCACCCTCGGACAGAAGTGGAGCGAGAACTACGCCCTCTTGCCGGGGGCAACGGCAAGCGATCCGGCATTTATTGATGATAACCCAGAAACTATTGGTCAATCCCAACGCAAGCAGGGGTCTGGTAGCGCAGGAACGGACATCGACATCCCATCAGAGGCGATTGTTTACCTTCCAGAAAAGAAGTCAATCTATCGCATTGTGATTCACTCTACGAACCTTGAGGAGTTTGAACTTCACGCCTTTAATTCCCGTGGGGAGTGGGATAAAATCTACGACCGCCGAAGCAACAAAGACCCAATCATCGACATCCGCTTCAACAAAGTTGTTATGACATCAGGTATTAAAGTGGTAGTGCGGCGGACAACGGAGGACGCGGCGCGTAGACGTGAGAATGTCCAGATGCGGCGGGAGAACGTGCAGACCTCTGACGGCAATATCCGACGCGGACGATACCGCTATTTTATAACCGGACCGACGACGGCACTCGCCGACATCGCCGAGATCGAATTGTACGGGTATGACACAGCATCGCCATAGTCTGCGGTGTTAATCATGTTTAGGATATTGTAGGTCATGCAGTCGAACCGTCTTCAACAGTCCTTAGACCGTTATCTCGGCATTCCCCTCAATTTATTACTCCGATTATTCCCTACACGCCCACTGGTACCTGATACACCGAAAAAGATTTTATTCATTCAACTCTCTGCATTGGGTGATACAATTCTGGCTATCCCTGCTATCCGTGCTGTCCGACACGCCTTTCCTAACGCAGAATTCACGATATTAGCCTCACCAACGAATCTGAACTATTTGACACACTGCCCGTATATTGATAAACGTATCCGTTTCCGTACGCCGGAACGGGAGTTGTTTGCACAGCTCCGACAGGAAGGCTTCGACTGGGCAATTGATCTGGAGCATTGGCCCCGATTGAGCGCGCTTCTCGCTTATGCAAGCGGTGCCCCGATGCGGATTGGGTTTCGGACGCACGGGCAATATCGCCATTTCCTCTTCACAACATCAGTGCCACACACCGCCGGACGGCATGAGGTTCGGAACTTCTTAGACCTTGTAGCACGATTGGGATGCTCAACGCTTGAATTCGGGCTTGAAGTCTGGTACAGCGAAGTGGAACAGACATGGGTGCATCAAACCTTGGTAGAAGAGGGTATCTCACTGGAACAACCCCTTTTTGTGCTACACCCAGAAGCAGGGAGGCGCGGTGAACCGAGGCGACGCTGGTCCCCGGAACGTTACGCCACTTTGGCAAACACACTCGTCGCACGGTACAGTGGACAAATTGTTTTGACGGGTGCGCCGGGAGAGGTAGAAGTTTCTAAAGAAATTGCAAAGTGGACGAAACAGCGATCAGTAGTGCTTGCCGGACGGACGGACGTTAATCAACTTGCGGCACTCTTTGCAGCGGCGACTCTCGTTGTCAGCGGGAACTGCGGTCCGATGCACCTTGCGGCGGCGGCGGGTACCCGTGTCGTTGGGTTGCACGGTCCGACGAATTTCGCCCAATGGGGACCTTGGAGTCATAAGGCGGGTGTCGTCTGTGCGGAGTTACCGTGCAGCCCGTGTCTGAATTTGGGATTTGAATACGGGTGTCAGGCATTACCAGATGGGACCTCGCCGTGTATGCACACAATCGAAGTGGCACGGGTGCTTGAGGAATGTGAGCGGTTGTTACAAGGGCTATCAGCGGTCAGCAGTCAGCAATCAGTTCCCTCCGGATTATGACAAGTTGGTGTTTGTCAGAATCAGGATTTTAGGATGAACAAGATAAAGAAAAAAGGTGCGGTAAAAAACCGCACCTTTTGTTAATTTGAAGGGTTTAGTACATCCCACCATCCGGAGGCATCGGCGGTGCCGGTGCTTCTTTTTCCGGGAGTTCCGCAATGAGCGTCTCGGTGGTAATCATCAACGCTGCGATGCTTGCTGCGTTCTGCAACGCCACCCGGACGACCTTCGTCGGATCAGGGATACCGGCTTCAAACATATCAATGAAGCGTTCCTGGTGCGCATCGTAGCCAACGTTTCCGCCTTCTTCTTTAACCTTCGCGATAATGACGGAATCTTCCTGTCCGGCATTCTTCGCAATCTGACGGAGCGGATCTTCGAGTGCCCGTCTGATAATAGAGGCACCAACCTCTTCAGTCGGGTCATCGAATTCGAGTGAATCAAGCGCAGCTTGTGCTCTGACGAGTGCAACGCCGCCACCGACGACAACGCCTTCTTCAACGGCGGCACGTGTGGCGTGCATAGCGTCTTCAACGCGCGCTTTCTTCTCTTTCATCTCGACTTCAGTTGCCGCACCAACGTTAATCACAGCGACACCACCCGCGAGTTTCGCGAGGCGTTCTTGCAATTTTTCGCGGTCGTAGTCGGAGGTTGTGTCTTCAATCTGCCTACGGATCTGATCGATACGTCCTTGGATGGCTTCGGTTGTGCCCGCGCCTTCGACGACAGTTGTGTTGTCTTTGTCAATGACGACGCGTTTGGCACTGCCGAGGTCGTTTAAGGTGATGTTTTCGAGGTTGATACCGAGGTCTTCAGAGATGACGCGTCCGTTTGTCAAGACAGCGATGTCTTCGAGCATGGCTTTACGGCGATCACCGTAGCCGGGTGCTTTAACAGCGACACAGCGGAGTGTCCCGCGAATCTTGTTGACGACGACAGTCGCGAGTGCTTCACCTTCGACATCTTCAGCGATAATCAACAGCGGTTTGCCCTGTTGTGCGGTGCGTTCGAGGACCGGCACAAGGTCTTTAAGGCTACTGATTTTCTTTTCGTGGATGAGAATCGCGGCATCTTCTAAAACGGCTTCCATCCGATCGGGATCGGTAACGAAGTAAGGTGAGAGATAGCCACGGTCGAATTGCATACCTTCAACGACATCGAGGGTAGTTTCAAGGCTCTTCGCCTCTTCAACAGTGATAACCCCATCTTTTCCGACCTTTTCCATAGCGTCAGCGATGAGATCACCAATAGCACCGTCGTTATTCGCGGAGATCGCGGCGACCTGCGAGATTTCGGTCTTCTCGGAAACCTCTTTGCTCAAACCTTGGATGGATCCTACGACGGCGTGGACGGCTTTTTCAATACCGCGCTTGAGTGCCATCGGGTTATGTCCTGCAGCGACGTTCTTCAGACCTTCACGATAGATGGACTGTGCCAGAATGGTTGCAGTTGTGGTTCCGTCGCCAGCGACATCGCTGGTTTTAGAGGCGACTTCTTTGACCATCTGCGCGCCCATATTTTCATAAGGATCTTCGAGTTCGACCTCTTTCGCGACCGTAACGCCATCCTTGGTGATCGTCGGTGCCCCGAATTTCTTATCAAGGACGACGTTCCGTCCTTTAGGGCCTAATGTAACTTTAACAGCGTCAGCGAGTTGATCCACGCCGTTTTTAATCGCGCTCCGTGCTTCTTCATCAAACGCCAGTTGTTTTGCTGCCATGTGTTTAACTCCTTTCCGTTAGTTAACTTTGGCTAAGATATCATCTTCGCGCAAGATGAGATATTCGTCATTTTCATAAGTAACTTCGGTGCCGCCGTACTTAGCGAAAAGCACGAGGTCTCCGACTGCGACATCAACGGGTTGCCGTTCGCCACTGTCGAGAAGTCTGCCGCTTCCAACAGCAACGACTTCGCCTTCTTGCGGTTTTTCCTTAGCGGTATCGGGGATAATGATCCCACCGCTGGTTGTCTGTTCATCGTTGTCTGAACGTTTGACGAGTATTCTATCGCCAAGGGGTACAAGTGCCATCTTAGTGGATTCCTCCTTGTATCTGGCATAAAAAATTAGGGTTTAAGGCTTCAAAGCCTCTATATTGTTTCACGTTAGCGTGAGATATTCCAATGAAGTTAAAAGAAATAGTGCGGTAATTCCGCGTTGCAAACCCCATTTGACAAAAACATCTCTGCTGCCATTGTTAACAGTAGCAATTTTCGTGCCAATTGGTAAAAGTGCCATATCGGCATAGATTGCTGGAGATGCGTGACAATTTGGCATGTTTTCTGACGTGACAATTTGTCTTCTAAAAAACACATAAAGCGAAATATGTGTCATTTTGTCGCTATTAGCGATCAGCGGTTACCTTATAAAATAGGTAGGTGCGGTTTCTAACCGCACCGATTTTATTCTTAGAATCTGGATCTGTTGTTAGCGGATAGCAGCTCCCGTATAAAATGGGTAGGTGCGGTTTCTAACCGCACCGATTTTATTCTTAGAATCTGGATCTGTTGTTAGCGGATAGCAGCTCCCGTATAAAATGGGTAGGTGCGGTTTCTAACCGCACCGATTTTATTTGGGGAAGAACGGCGAGGTTACAAACCTCACCTACTTACTTTAGAGAAACCGTCTGCCCTATCTTTCCAGCGCGATACGCCGCGGCTAAGATCTCGTTTGCCCTTAATCCGTCACCCCCAGTCGTGATGGGTGAGACACCCTGCTGCACACATTCCGCAAAATGCTCAAACTGGTATTGGTAAAGGTCTTCAAACTGAGACAGGATCAACTCCGCCTCGCCATCAAAATGGGTGCGGATCTTCCAACCGTCGTCGTTGTAGACCCAGACGGAGCCTTCTGTTCCGTAAAGTTCAAAGACGATGTCACAGTGCGGGACTGAGAAGCTGAGGTCTGTGAACGCTTGCGCCCCGTTATCAAAGTGCAGGACGATGCCCCCGGTCTCTTCGACAGCAGCGTTGTTGACAGCACTGTTATAGAACGCGCTGACGGCGTTGACTTCGCCGATGAGATAGCGGAGCAAATCGACGCTGTGGGGTCCGAGGTCCATAAAGCATCCACCGCCACCTTCTTCAGGCTTGGCGCGCCATTCGTTTGGCATAAGTTCGTACTGTTTCAAAAACGGCATACGTCCGTGGACGATCTGCCCGAACCGTCCAGCATTTACCCACGCCCGGATCTGCTGGAAACAGGAATGAAACCGAAAGAGGAAACAGACCTGTAAGTGGACCCCGTTGGCATCACAGGCGGCAACCATCTCTCGACACTCTTGTGGTGTGAGTGCCATAGGTTTATCGCACAGTACGTGTAAACCGCGTTCCGCGGCGGCGACGACCTGTTCGCAGTGTAGGTGAACGGGTGTTGAAATGTAAATCGCATCGAGTGCGTCATCTGCCAAGAGTGCATCGACGGTGGTATAGGCGTTGGTTGCGCCGTATTCGTCCGCCAGGTGTTTTGCGCGGTCGGTATTACGAGAGAGTAAGGCGTGAAGTTCGGCGTTCTTTGCTTTGTTGATGGCAGGCATCGCTCTGCGTTGTGCGACGCTACCGGCACCGAGCACACCCCATTTCAGTGTCATTGTTTTTTTAACCTCGTTTCTTTGGCGGTCAGCATATCTATAGTGTATCACAAGGGTTTAGATAGCAGCAATGTTTTTTGGCAAATAGCGGTTCGCGGTTCGCTATTAACCCAAAAGCAGATGCGCGCCCGTCGCAAACAGGAAGAATAAGACAATCCTCGAAAAGAGCCGCTCCGAAACACGGTTGTTCAACGCGATGCCGGTCAGCACACCTAACGCAATGAAGGGTAAAAGCGCGACGGCTTCAATGAGGATCTCCGTCGAGAAAAGATCGAGCTGATAATAGAACGGGATTTTGATGAAGTTGAGCAGGAAATAGGTGGCTGTCGTGGTCGCAACGAAAGCGGTATTCCCTAAACGTTGCGGGAGGAGATACATGACGACGACAAGTCCACCCATGTGCGCGAGTGTCGAGAACGCACCAGCAAACAGACCTGCAAGCAGCCCCTGCCACGTCTTAAAGCGGAATGCCGATTCGACGTGTTGTTCGGCGTTCCCAAGCCATCGTTGCCAGTAGGGACGCAGGAATTCCAGGAGCGCGAAGAGACAGGCAATCCCACCAATAACCTTCTTGAGGTGATAATCGGAGATGTCCTTTAGAATCAGACTTGCTAAGGCGATACCGAGGAGAGAACCGAGGATCAAACGTGTGACGCTCTGGCGGTGCCAACGGTTCCAATAGTGACGGAGTGAGAAGACATCGGTGGAGAAGAGCAGTAGAAGCATGAGTCCGATAACGTTTCGTGCACTTCGGAAATGTGTGAACATCGGGACGACAATCATGCCAATGCCACCACCGAACCCAGCTTTGCTGACACCGGTAAGCCATGCGCCGAAGCAGAGGATGATGATTTCGTAGATGGGGCTGCCTCCTTTTTCGTGTGACGAGTATAGCGGCGTTCGAGGAAATTGTCAAGAGCGGTTCGCGAACCGCGATTCGCGAACCGCGATTCGCCATTAAAAAATTTGACATCCCGTATCAGATGTGATACAATTTATAAAATGTTTTTATAATTCCAACCCCAACGGAGGCTAAAAAAATGGTTCAAGTCGAAGTAAATGTCAACCCAAGCGAAACGTTTGATCGGGCATTGGCACGGTTCAAGAAGATGTGCGGGAAAGCCGGTATTGTTACTGAGATTAAAAAGCGGAGTTTCTATGAGAAACCGAGCGAAAAACGCCGCAGAATTGAGATGAAACGGCAGCGGAAAGTCAAACCCCGCAAAATGATGGGCGGTCCCCGGCACAGTAGTGTTAGATCTTAGAACAAACAGGAGCGATGCATGGCAGATCCGGCTACCGGCGAGATTTTAGAAAATTATAAAGGACTTTTGATTCAATATTGTCAGGAACGCGGGTTGAGCCAACCGACGTATACCGAAACCCAGCACGGTCCAGCGGATGCACCCAGCTGGCAGGTAACGGTGGCGTACGGGGATAGGACTTATGAGACCCCGGAACCGGTACCCGGATCGAAAAAATTTGCCCATCAGATCGCTGCGCAACAGGTGTTAGCGGAGATTGATTCGCGACGGGAAAATTTTTTGGCGGGGGATACCGCAGAATCGCTCGTAACTTTACCCGTCCCTCACACCGCTCCGACCTATACTCCCACTGCTCTCGAAGTGCCAATATCGCTTGTTTCCAGTGCTTTGACAATCGCGAATGAACGGCTTACGACATCTCAACCGACGCGATATCGGACACTCACGGATGCCGAATTTTCGCAGAAACTTTCTAAATTGACATTGGAGATTGTCCGCAACCTTTTGGAGACAGCGGAACAGGAGCAGATCACGCTTCAATAAGGAGCATTCCGTGGCGGAAAAGCAGCGGCCCTCACTTTTCAGTTTTGCACAAAACATTGGATTGGGGAACGCTATCATTTTTCTTCTCGCGGTCATTGGTTATCTTTTCACTGCACCCCCGGTTGCTGTGAGTACGTTCTCACAACGTGTCCGGCTTATAGTTGCCGATATAGCTGCTGCCATCCCTGCCGCCTTTTTTCTCACTTTCTTACTGGATGTAGGAGGTTCACTACTGATGTTATTTTGGAACCTGATGAAACGCCAAATAGAGAAGTATGATGCCAAAATAACCGCTGATGCGAAGGCGGAAGGGCTTGAGCAAGGGCTTGAGCAAGGGCTTGAGCAAGGGCTTGAGCAAGGACGCACGGAAGCATATCAAGAGATAGCCGCTTGGAACAGCCGTCGCCTTGATGCTGAAGCGAAAGGCATCCCCTTCAATGAGCCACCCCCCTCGCAAAACGGAAATTAATCGGACACCTCGCCCTCGCTATCTAAATTAAGGATAGCACGGATTCACAATTTTTTCCCAAAAAAGTAGACTGCCGACGCTAAAATGTCGGCATCTTTGTGTAAAGATAACAGAGCGTCTAAAATCAAAAACGGGAACGTTAGCCACCCGACAAGCAGAGAGATGGCTTTCGCGAGAAGCAGACTGCCAAAAGAAAAAAGCAGCCCGATGTACTCCCGAAAAATCCAGTGTAAGGACGCAGTCGGTCCTGCACATGCCCCACTTTCGATCTCGGTGAAGGCGGCGCAGAGTTGGACGATCCCAGAGACTGTCCAGCGTTGGTAATCGTGCGGTGAGGCGTGGTAACCTTGTAGAAACGGGACGGCAACACAGACATAGCCACCGGGTTTCAGCACACGGTGTATCTCCTGAACAACGCCGTTCGGTGAGTGGACGTGCTCAAGCACGGCTTCAGAAATGACAGCGTCGAAGGTATTCTCTTTGAACGGGAGGAAATGCCCGTCGCCGATGAGGTCGATTTCCGGAGTCGGTTCGATTTCGAGGTTAATGACATTCGGGGCACGGCGGTGCCTACCGGCACCGAGGTCCAAGATTTTCGCATCACGAGGGAGTTGCCGAAGGAGGCGTTTCACACACCGGTTCCAGCGTGGGGCGGGATAGGGGCATCCAACAAGGAGGGACAATAATCGGTGCTGCCTGAACTTGCGCTTCAGGCGTGAAATCAGGTCGGGTTTCGAGTCTGTCATAAATATGGTTACAAACAACCTTTCCGAAAAATATGTGGGATATGTCACGGGTGCCCGCAGATCTACTTTGCAGCTGGCAGCGACTGTGTGGCACAAATTTATAGGACACAAATGTTTGCAGCAAGCATCCTCGCTGGCGTTTAACACACTGTTGTGTCTTGTGCCGTTATCCGCTGTTGCGTTGTTCCTCTTAAAAACGTTTGGTGCCGTCGAAGACGACAATTCACCGCTAATCGTCGCGCTCCGGGACAACTTCCTCCCGCGGTATGCTGCTGAGGAAATTGTATCAGAACTCTCAGGATTTGCCAACAGAAATCTGGGAGGGCTCGGTGTCGGTGGGTTTCTCTTGTTTCTCATCGTCTCAACACTCCTCTTTATATCCGTAGAGCAGCATTTTAACAACATCTGGGGGGCACGGCATCGGCTGCCGATTGTACAAGCGTTCCAAAAATACGCGGTTTTCTATACATTGTTATCCATTGGTCCGCTCCTGATTTGGTTGTTCTTTTCAACAGCGACGAACTGGGTCTTTGCCCATGTCTTCCCGTGGGTGTTAGTCTATTGTGTACTTTTCTTGATGTACATCGCGATGCCGAACACGTTTGTCAAGTGGCATGCAGCGCTGCTGGGGGCGTTGGTTGCAGGGACGCTGTTCCAGACCGCACGGTTGGCATTTGGACGGTACCTGGAAGCCGTCTGGCAAAACTACAGCGATATTTACGGTGCGCTGGCGATACTCGTCGTCTTCGCTATCTGGACCTACGTGGCCTGGGTGGTCGTCTTGTTAGGGGCGGAGGTCTCGAATTCGGTGCAACACTTCCGTTCGACACCGTTTCCGCGGGAGCGGTTTCGGTCAGTAGGTGGCACCTACCTTAACGCTTCGGATGTGATTACTTTGTTTCTGATTGTCGCGGAACACTTCTCTAAGGGGCGCGGTGCGTGTCCACCGGAGCAGGTCGCCTCGCTTTCGGGTATCTCTGAAGACATCGTGGATCAGTGTCTCGAACGGTTTAAGGCGGCACGGCTGATCTATGAGGTGGACGGGGACACGATCGGATTTTTGCCGGCGCGTGGGTTGGCGGAAATTACGTTGCAGCAGGTTGTGGACGCGGTGGAGGGAAACATAGCGGGACATCTTGCGCTGGATGTATCGTCTGCGGCGCGTGAGCGTGTGTTGGGTGATCTACGGGAATCGCAGCGGGAACATTTGGAGAAGGTTACGGTCGCTTCTTTATTGTGAGGTGGGTGTTTTTTAACGGCTCCTCCAGACTCAGTAGGTGCGGTTTCTAACCGCACCGGATCCCATTAAAAAGAAGACAGATTCTCCTAAACCCAGTAGGTGCGGTTTCTAACCGCACCGGCTGAGGGTGAAATGCAGAACTATTCCATCTCAAATTTACACCACCAATATGGATAATCCCGCGCCGATCTCACTAACCCCTCTCTTACAGGATTCATATAGCAATAACGGATAGTGTTATTCAACGCCTCCTCTGTCCGAATACCCCAATCGCTATAACCTTTTTGCCAAAGAACCCCCTCCCGCGACAAACATTTATTAATCTCACGCGCAGTAAACCGTTTCATAGAATGCAAAACCTTGGTGAGCGTCTGCCCTTCCCCAAGTTTAATAACCGTGTGTACATGGTCAGGCATCACCATAATACATATCCGCTCTAACCGGTTTTCCACTTCTAACCAATTAAATGCTCTGAAAATAATTGACGCTACGTTGTCGTCTGCAAGGATGCGCTTTCGTTGATGTGTAACGATTATGATATGGTAGTATGCTCCTGGTATGGAGGCTCTGCCTGCCCGCAATGTATGGCTGCGGTATTTCGGGAGGGTGTTCATAAGGTATTATTCTTGGGGAAGACCGGTGCGGTTACAAACCGCACCTACATATCTTAGGAGAAACGGAAGACCGGTGCGGTTACAAACCGCACCTACATATCTTAGGAGAAACGGAAGACCGGTGCGGTTACAAACCGCACCTACCTTGCCAGCTATTATTTTAGGGAAACAGGCGAAAACTCGCTCGCCTTCACATAATACAAAAACCCAATACACATCTCATCCGTCGTCTTCTCACCCCAACCGACCGGAACAGGTGGGTCGTTCGGGTTCGTCGGGTTCGCTGCCGAGTTATCAAAATGTGCTACCAATTCCACACGCGTGCCAGCTGGCAAAAATAACGGCTCCTGATAGTGATAGATGTCCTGCCAATTGAAATCCCAATCCTGAATCCATATCAGATCGTGCCGGATACCTTCCGGTGTCGTCGCGACCAGACGCATATCCCGCCCGATGAGATGCATGTGGGGCATCGTCGCCAACAGATAGACATCCCGCTTGAAGTCTTCGTGCGCTTGAACGGCATACCAATCCGCACCCGGTGGCACCACGAATTTGCTGTTCGTCGCATCACCGATACGCAGCTTCGTCGTCTCCTCCGTTTTCGAGAAGTAGAGCCCCAAGCGCGTGCGGTCGCGTTCGAGGTGACCTGTGCGATAGTAATGCACCTGCATAACGATGTCCGCACCCTTCGGTAAGAGATAGCCGATACCTTCCGGTAACACAATCGGTGTCATCCCAGGTGCCCAACCCCCAAGAGACCCCACAGTGTCAAACCCAGGGCCCGTGCCTTCTGTGACATAGCCGGGTTTCGGGTCCTCTGCGTCCAGTTTACGCGCCTCGCCATTCACATCAAGATAAGGGATGACGTGGTGGACGGTCTTCCGGTTGCCGGGTTGCACGTCAACGGCTTGAATGTACATATCCGTTTCAAAGTTCGTCGGTATGATGAACTGCCGATATTCGTCCTCGCCTTCCGGTTCAATCTCATACTCAACGGGCATCTCCGCGATCCAGTCGGGTTCACCGAGTGCCCAATCGTCATGAAATTCGGGTGCAGGTGGCACAGCATCGAGGTCGCCTGCGGGTGCCCCGGATTCGACCCAGTACGCAATCATCTCAATCTCGGTATCGGTGAGACGGCGTTCGTTCTTGAAGTGCCCATAACCCGGCGCGGGTTTCCACGGCGGCATGAGCCGTGCCTGTGTATACGCTGCGATTTCTGTCGCCCAGGCCTTCGCATCGCTATAGTCAGCGAGTGTGAACGGCGCGACTTCGCCTTGACGGTGACAGGCTTGGCACTGTTTCTGGAGGATCGGGGCGATGTGTTCGCTATAAGTGACCTCGTCGGGGAGTGCGGCTTCAGGGAAGTGGATCGTGCAGCCGAACGAAGCCGTCTCTTGAACGGGGACGGATGCGTTGTCGCGCGTTGCGATGAGGACATCGTGGAGATAGTGGTGTTTGACCCGCGTCTCGTAGCGATTATCGTCAATCGCACCCCGGTATTGTAGTGTGCGTTGTGTATCGACAACGAATGTCTGCGGTGTCATTGTTGCGCCGAAAATGCGTGCAAGCTTGCCTGTTGCATCTTTCACAATGTGGAACATATATTCCGACTTCGCGACGTGTGCCTTCACTTCGTCTATGGAATCGTTTTCATTGGGATAGATAGCAACGAAGGTGTGTGTCGGAAATTCGGCATGGAGGTGTTTTAGGCGTGTTGTATAACGTTGCGCGACGGGACATTCGGTTGCAAGGAACGTGACAACGACGGCTCCCTGTTTGGTGAGTATCTCTAAGTTCTGTGTCTTACCGTCGAGTGTTGTGAAACTCACAGCGGGCAGTTTTGTGCCGACAGGAACAGTGTTGTCGTTCAGGGTCGTCTCTTCGATGACGCGGTGTCTATTTGTGATCGTATATTCGGACGCTGCGTGTAGTGTGGATGCCAGTGCAAGTGTCAGTAAAATTATGAGTAGATAGGGCTTCATAGATGTCCTCCGATTGTGTGATTTTTCTGGGTTAAAGTATAGCGTATTTTCGGCCAAAAGTCAAGAATTTTAATGGTGGGTTATGGGTGGTGGGTTATGAGTTATGGGTTGTCGAGAATCGAAATTCGATGCTACATTTGTAGCACAAACTGTTAGTTTGTGTGCTATTGCCCACTTTTTACAAAAAAGGCGGCATGACCTATATGACATGCCGCCTTTCTTCTCTTTGGATATTTTTCAGGACGTCCTGGGACGACGCTATAAACTCATCTTGTCTTTTTAGGATGACATTAACCTCTTAAATTCAAACTAAAATACTGGTGGTCAGGGGCCATGCGCGTAATGCGCGTAACTGACTATGGTAACCCTGAAAAATAAACAGACATTTTACCCTACCCCGGTAGGTGCGGTTTCCTAACCGCACCGGTGCTGAATGTCTAATTAATTCTAAGGTTTACCATAAATGTAGCGATGGAAGATGTCGACTATTCCTTCGCTATATTTTTTTTAATCGCGGTTCGCTATTCGCGGTTCGCGGTTCGCTATTCGCTATTCGCTATCCACCTCAGCCGCATTCGGGTTTTGCTTCTTGAGTGCTGCTGCCTTGTAGGCGGCGATGAGCTCGTTTTCAAAGTCGATCCAAACAGGGTTCTTCCGCCAGCGCGAGACTGTTGAATCGGTGACTTTGAAGTGTGCTGCGATTTCAGTGTTGCTTGCACCGTTAAAAGACATTTCGCAAGCTGTCAAAATAGTGCCTTTTGAATTGCTGGGCATGGTGAAACCTCCTTTTGGGTCGATTTTGAAAACTGAATCTCATAAGTCCGAATATATTTAATTATACACTATATAATACTAAGGTTGAGGCAGTTTCTGTGAGGATGATGCCCATTTTCAAAGCATCAAGGCTGCCACTTAAAAGTATACAAAAAATATCAAAAAAAGTCAACAAATATCAGAAAATGTCCGTGAAATATCAAAAAAAGTCAAAAAAGTAACACATTACAGTGCTATTTATGGTGGATCCTAAAAATAAATACACATCTTGTAGGGGCAGCTCTTGTGGCTGCCCACTCATCGCGTGCTGCCTGATTCTTCTGGGGTTCTCTGAAGGTGTCTATCCATTGCAGCCCTTGTGGCTGCCCACTCATCACGTGCTGCCGCTGGCGAGGTTTCCTAACCTCGCCAATACCAAGTGTATAAATAACTCTAAGATCTACCATAGTTTGTGCCCTATTGCCACTTTTTACAAAAAAGGCAACATGACCTATATGACATGCCGCCTTTTTTTATAGTGGAACCCATAATTAACTTTACAGTGGCGAGGTTAGGAAACCTCGCCAGCAGAGCATGGGTTTTCGCTTGTAGTGTAAACTTATTTTTGGAATCTACTATAATTATCGCGTATCAACGCTTAGTTCTCAGTACTGATAACTGCGGATCGCGATCCGCGGTTCGCGATCCGCTACTTCAAAATAACCATCTTCCGCAGCGGCGACATTTCGTCCGTCTGCAATTGGTAGAAATAGATACCACTCGCAACGCGTTCACCGAAGGCGTTCCGACCATCCCAATACGCCGCACGACTCCGAGATGTATAGTATCCCGCAGACTGATGACCCACGGTCAACGCACGCACCAACACGCCTTGCGCATCGTAGATGTTGATTTTCACATCAGCACTTTCGGACAAGTGATACGGTATCCACGTCTCTGGATTGAACGGGTTCGGATAGTTCGCCAACAACACCGTTTCATCCGGACGTGCCGATGCTAACAGGTGCTGCAGATACAGCAACGCACGCTGCGCCGCGATCGACGCATCACCCGATGCCAATAACACCTCTACCTGCTCCTGCACCCGATCGAAATCAATGTCAAGTGCTTTGACATCAATCGCAAGCGTCGGGGCAGCCACATCGTCATCGAGGTTCCCCAAGACGAGGATGAGGTCGGTCACATCCACCATGCCGTTGCCGTCTACATCGGTGCGTGGGTTCGCGATGTCCGCACCGCTCTGTCCGATGGCTGCAGCAACCGCCCGTGTATCGGCGTTATTCACCGCACCGTCGCGGTTGATGTCATACCGTGAGTAGGTCGACTGTGCGTTGTTCGCTTGTTCGGTATTCCGAGTCCCGGGCTGCGTCGTCGCCATCTGCCCATCCGTCGCCGCAACACTCAGGGCAATCCCCGTCGGGTTCATCACCCCAGACGCAACGTCTCTCACGAACTTACCCGCAAGGTTAGAACGTTGGATTTTCCCAGCACCTTTCGTCCAGTAAATCTTGTTGTCACCCGAGTCCACGGCAAGCGAGGTCGGCACACCCGACGCAAACGTCTTCAACGCCTGCACGTTAGACCCGTCGAGGTTAGAACGATTCAGAGAACCAGACCCATCAGCATCCCGTTCTATCCAATAGACCTTCCCTTTCGCAATGGAAAGCCCTAACGGTTCACCGAGACCCGTGGCGATGTTCTGGATCGTCTGCTGTGCGTCTGTCAGACTAATCCGACGGATCCGACCAATAGACTCCGTCCAATACAGATGCCCATTAGAGACAACGATCGTCGGGTTGCGAAGGTTCTCCAGCACATTCGTCAGTTTCGTGCTCCCTGCCGTCGGCATACTCTGGATACGCCCGCGTGAGTTCGCCCAGTAGAGCGTATCGCCTGTAGAGTCGACGGTTATCCCGCGTGGCACAGCAGTGAGCGTCTTTAGCGTCCGGACGTTGCCCCCGTTGAGGTTTGCCCGCCGGATCTCACCGCGGTTCTCACCCGTCTGCACACTGAGATACAGGACGTTATTTGCCGCATCTACGGCGATGTTCGTGATACCTGTGACGTTCGGTGCCAAACTTTCGATCGCATCATCAACCAGCCGATACAGCGTGCCATCTGCCTTACTGATCCAATACATCGGTGGACGTTGTGAAGCGTTCAGGTGCACCTGCATGCCGGAAGTCGCTTTGAACGAGACGGGGGAGACCCCTGCAACGCTGGCGCGGACGGTATTCTCACCGGGGTCATCCCCGAGGGTCAGTCGCGTCTGTGCCCGTCCACTGCTGTTCGTCGTGGCAGCTGCCGGAGACACGCTCCCGCCCCCTGCGGTGACCGAAAAGGATACAGTGACCCCTGAAACAGGATCGTCATTTTCATCGATAACTTCAACAACGAGCGGATTGGCGAGGCGAGCCCCGGGGCGACCGTTCTGGTTATTCCCAGAGACGATCGTAATCGCATCGGGGGGTTCGCCTGTGTTGATGGTAAAGAATGCCGAAGTGAGTCCCGTCGAATACGCTTCAACGACCGCTTCACCGTCAGCCGTCGGCGTGAACCCGACCTCGGCATACCCATCGGGATCCGTGCGATCACTGTTGCGAGAGAGTCGTCCTCTGCCTTCAGTAACCCGGAAGCGGACGAGCACCCCAGACACACCGCTATCGTCGCTATCCACGACTTGGACGCTCAGGTCTTCATCGAGGAGTCTACCGACCTGTCCAATCTGATCGTCGCCATCGACGACGACAATTGCCTCGGGACCGCGTGTCGCCTCTGCCGTGAAGACCGCAGAACCGACGTTCGGGTATGCCGTAGAATCCACGCGTGCCCGGACGGTATTCCGCATCCCTTGCGTGCCGAGCGTGAGGGTTGTCTCCGCCTCTCCATCCGAGTCGGTAGTATCCGTTGAACTTGAGAGCGAGCCGCCTCCGGTTTCGACTGTGAAGGTAACCTCCGCCCCTGAAATCGGGTTGCCTTCGGTATCTTCAAACCGGACCACGAAGGCAGAAGAAAGCACTGATCCCGGTTCCCCGTCTTGGTTATCCCCCGAAGCGACCTGTAAACCCGCAGGTGCGGGTGTAATCGTGATAGTCGCCGTTGCCGAGTCGTATCCGGACGCAGATGCCGTGATACTCCCGTCTTCCTCGCCGAGGGTGAGGGTTATCCCCGCGACACCGTTGCTATTGGTATTCACAGAAGTCGCAGAGAGGGTACCTACATCAGAATCGCTGATGGTAAACGTGACCGGCACTTGCGGTGCCCGTTGTCCATCTCGATCAATTGCCCGTGCCTCAAGGGTAATCTGGTCTCCCTCGTTACCCGTGATAGAAGTTCCCAAGTTGAAGGAGAGGGCATCCCTGCCGGTGCCTTGGTTGTTGTCATTCTGGTTATCCCGTGGTGTTACGCTGCCCCCGCTGACGTTAATGGTTAACTCAACTTTCTCAACATCAGTGGCATCAACGTCTGTACCTGTTTTGGGGGCACGCGCAACAATCGTCAAAGGATCTGACTTACCCATTGAATCATAAACGACCCGAACAACACCAGTACGGTCAGCAGCTACCTGAGACGGAATACTCCCTTTAACCACAGAGAAACTTACTTCTACGTTCGGCGCGGGTTCTCCATCGTCTTCTACAACAATCCTCAGATCATATAAGTTCGTGGTGCCTCGTCGTTGCCGACCAGTTAGCCTTAACGTCCGATCAGCATTGATATTAGCATACGCAGGAACATCTTCGCTCTTACCTACAGCACTCACACTAACTACCTGTTTTCTGCCGGCAGTTCCAAGTTGGAAATCAACTATGGCACTAGGAGATGCTGCACGAGCAGTTCGCACGTACAGCGTACTAACGCCCTGCATTGGTTCAGATATTTCCCTATTCAAAGAGTCAACGATAGTCGTCCCAGTCGTCTGGAATAGCCTCCCACCGGTTATGGTTTTATCCTTGACCTCGAACTTGACTGGAACGTTCGGGACTGCTGCCCCTTCGTCACTTGACTCATCCCTCACCGTAGCAGTAAAGGCACTTGGGACGGTCACACCACCGGACTGATCAGGACTGTCCTCATCAATAGACTCGTTTACTATCACGGACAATCGAGGACGCCCATAGATATAGACAGCGGTTGTTTCGTTCCCGTTGCCCTCAACCCTGACAGTAACCAAGTTAGTACCCCCAGCAGTTAGGGCAGTATTTAGATCAGTTCTGGCACCCATACTCAGCCATACTTGAGCAGCACTGGAAGTTTCAAGAGAGTCGTCACCAAATCTTGCACGGTTGTTACCCTCTTTTACATAGAGAGCACCTGTATTAAAACTGCTGTCGAGTGTATAAGTAACCAAGTTGTGTCTGCTGTCTCCACCATAAATCTGTATATCTTGTCGGTGATCGTAGGGATATCCAACACCGTTGGTTACGCCACGGAATCGAATATTATCTGACAAAGAAACATCCAGCGGATTTTTCACTGCGTAATAAGTCCGAACTATTTCTGGTTGCCGATCTGCTGAAGATACTGAGCTGGTATCGCTGATTCTAACAGTTATTTCACCAGGGCTCCGAATGGAAATTGTCAACGATGGAATAGTTAGGCTTCCGTCCGTTCCATCTGACAGGTCCGAATCATCTTCTGTCCAAGTATACGAAGTCCTCGTGCTATCACCAACTACGAAATTCGCGCCACCCCCATTAACGTTCACATTCACAGATTCCCTGATAGTAGGTTGATTAAGCGGCGCGGTAATGGTTGTCAAAGTTAGTTCAACATTTTGATTAGTAAGATCATCTGGGAGGCCATCTTGACTAAGATCACTTAGTGCCTCTACAACCCCCTGCCCCCCAAACCCCAGCACCAGCGTCATCAGCACGCCGAGGACGACTTTTCGTGTCATTAAGTTTTTCATGAAAAAATATACCTCTTAAATTCAAACTAAATCGCGGTTCGCTATTCGCTATTCGCGGTTCGCTATTCGCGGTTCACTAATCGCTATTTGTTAAAAACGCTGTGATAGGGGAACATGGATGGAAACCCCTCTTAAATTCAAACTAAATCGCGGTTCGCTATTCGCTATTCGCGGTTCGCTATTCGCGGTTCACTAATCGCTATTTGTTAAAAACG
>JAPPII010000029.1 GCA_028820845.1 Candidatus Poribacteria bacterium | reverse complement strand
TTTATTTCGCAGCTATATTGATCACTGCTAACAAAATGTAAACACTACGTAGATACCTCTAACATTTTCTTTTGAATGGCTTCTATATCGAATTTGTCCGCCCCAATTTCTTTCTGGCATTCACGCCACAGACTTGAGGATACGTGCTCATAGTGTTCAGGTTCACCGCGGTAGATGAAATCGCCATCAGCAGTTGTTTCTGCTATTCTGCCGATTATCTCCAAAATCCTGTTGAGTTCGGTTTCTTGTGCGTTCAAACGCTGTTCTCCACGATGCGAATTTTCTCTGATGTGTAAACGACCATCTGTGATTTTTCCTTGTCCGCAGCGTAAGCGAAACAGGCGCGAATGTCTGTCTCGGTTAACTCGGGAAAATCGTGAAGCACTTCCGCGACTGTCATACCCGATGCGAGGTATTCAAAGATATCGTAAACGGTAATCCGCATTCCCCGAATACATGGCTGCCCGCTGCGTTTACCGGGTTCAATGGTAATAATGTCTCTATAGTTGTTCATGGTATTCCCCTCTTCCTACGAATAGTTGAAGAAAGTATACCACAACTCGCGTCGGTTATCAACGGTTTTGAATAGGTTTCCAATTGGTAGGATTTGAGATGAGTGTTTTTGTGAGGATAATGAATTTCTCTATTGTCAGAATCGCGATTCTAATACAAAAAGCAGCGTCAACTGCGTCTATCCCGATTGCGTTGTGAGAGAATTAGTCGTCTGTAGTTTAAACTTTTCTCACCGAAGTTGATTAATAAACCGACTTCCAGTCGATACGCCTTCAAATAATTTAATAGCTGTGCCTCATGTACAGCTTCCAATTCAGTAATCGCCTTCAATTCAACCAGTACCTTTCCTGCTACCACAAAATCTGCTCTACGTGTCCCGATACGTTTCGGAAAATTTTTATAGAAAATATTCTGCTTAATTTCGCGGGCGAATTCCAATCCCGCTTTTTGCATCTCAATTGCTAACGCGCGTTGGTAAATTACCTCTTGGAAGCCGTTACCTAAGAACTTATGCACCTCAAATGCTGCTCCGATGATCTTTTGGGTTATGTCTTTATACTTCAGGTTGCTGTTCATTTGGTATCCTTCATGTAGATGGTTGTTGGGATGGAGGATTATCTCTATTGTCAGAATCGCGGATTAGGCGGATTACGCAGATTTCTCGGATTTTAAGAGTGTCTCTGTTCGTAGTTGCGCAATTCATTGCGTCTCTTTCTGAATCGCGGATTAGACAGATTGCTTCTCTTTTCTCAATCTCGGATTATCTCTGTCGTCAGAATCGCGGATTGGCGCGGATGGCACGGATTTCGCGGATTATTGACTTTGGTGTCGGCAAGTTATCTGCTAAGCGGACAATTTTTTGTTTCACTGCTATGCCTATGAGGAAGTTAGTAGTGTGGCGATGTCCTCTGGCACTTCAATACTGTACTTTTCTTCAAAGTCCGCAATGCTTGAAAATGAGCTACGAAATAAGGCAATGATATCTACTCCCATGTTTCTGGCAATCGTCAGGTCTGATTTTGCTTTTTCCCATTCCTGTAGGTGTAATAGTGCTATAGCGCGATTGTTGTAAAACAGAACGTTATCCGATCTGATCTGTATAGCTCGATCATAATCTTCAATAGCGCGTTTAAATTCGCCTTTTTGGCGGTAAGCGTAACCACGATTGTTATACGCAGCGGCGGATTCTGGATTGAGTCGTATAGTTTGGTCATAGTCCTCAATGGCACGCTCTGTTTCGCCTTTTTTCGAGTAAGCAACACCACGATTGGAATGTGCTATGGAAACAATGAAAGCGTCTGGCGGATCCAACCGAATGACTTCGGTGTAGTATTCGATGGCATCATCTGGATTATCATTTTGGTCAGCTTCAATACCGCGTCGCAGATAGTCTTGAGCATCGGGTTCAATATAAGATTTATTGTGGGCATGCAGGCGAGCGAATCCATCAAAATCAGGATAAATACTTGCTTCAGTAACACCTGATATTTTATCCAGAGATGTTAGAATGTCTTGTTTGCTATTTTTATCAATGATACATTCAGCCTCGGCTTCAATTTGGGCACCGCTGAATACAAAGACAGATTGTTGAGCAATGATACGATTATTTTGAAGTTTGGGTTGCCATTGATAGAGCGGATATCTACCGCTTTCGTCCGGTTCGAGAAAATAATCAATATCTTTTGTGATTAAATCGGGATTAACCGTTTTTAGTCGAACCATATCATCATGGCGGACGGCATAGACTTTTCCGTTTGCTCCGCCTCTTGAACCCTGTTGGCAAGCAAACCAGAGCGCGACCAAGGCACTCCGTGAAAAATCTATCAGACAGGTGGCGGCACCGAAATGTTGAAGTTCTGCAAGTATTTCTAAATCAGATAATTGTTGCCCATTTTTTTCATCGTGTCCCAACGCCTTCGCTTTCATTATTAAATCTTTGTTGATTTTGAGCAACTTTTTTGGATCATTTCTGTCGATTTCTGGGAGGCGACGGTAAGCGGATGCTTCTATTTTGTAACTTTCTGTTGAAACGCCACGAAATAAGTATTGTCCATCGCTAAATTGTGCTGCCCATTCTATAAATTCGTTGATGGTTTTAGCGGTGATGTTATTTTTATCTTCCAAAATAATCGTTTGTTCCCATTCAGGTTTTGCTTTTGTTTGAATTTAGATAAAATAGGTCAGTGGATTCAGATCAATATTCTACTAAGACAGCGAGGGATCTTGAGTTTTCAAAAGGCAGGTTATTCAGAGAGTTGGCAGGTGCCATTAACTTCAAAAATATAAGGAGGTTCGTTCGTAAACCGTTTGTGTCGCCTTCCTTTAAATTTGACTTCCACTTGATTAGCATTCAAAAGTCTTAAATCAAATTGAAGTATTTCCTCAACTGTGTTTGAAAGTTTCAAGTAAAGAACAGACGTTAAACGGGCAAACTTCTCAAATTGACCTTGGCTTTTTCCGATAGAGCGGTATAAGGGTGGAATAGGTGATGCAGAAACTTGAAATCCGTTTGTACCTCGAACATACATTTCCAATGTGGTTTCGTTGAGCAACCCGACGGGTCCTGTTCTGTTCTGAAAATCTGCGGGGAGTTCGCCTAATTTCTTATCAAGCAATATCCGTTTGGCACGTTCTTCTGCAATCCTTTCCGGTGTAAAGGATCCGAAAGTGACCTCACCCAAGGGATCCCCATTTTGCCTGCGTCTTTCCTCGTTGAAAACGACTTTCCAAACGATTTGAGAACCGGATGTGGTTTCTACAATTTCTTGGGGTTTTACCCACGCGGCATCTTCTCTGAGCGCAAGTGCAATGTGAACATCCCTTGCAAATGCATCATTGATATGTCTTCTTAACGTACGGAGGAAAGCGGTTTCTTCAGGAGATTCTGGAAGCAGTTCAAGCGAAATTTCTGTTGAATCCCAACGGGCATTTTGAACTGGAATGAAATACAACTTTCCATCTTCAGAAACTAACAGAACATATTCGGTTGTGTCTTTCTCAACGCCCTTGGAAGTCATTCGATCCGTTGCAGCGGTTTTTGGTGTTGTGCCTGATAATTTTTTATCTAAAGCCTCATACACTTCTTCAATCGTCATTGAACGTAAATCAAGATACCCGACTGTGGGAGGGATTCCAGGGATTTCTGTATCGTCAAGGCGGACGGGAAGGATATACTCGCGGTTTTCCTGAAATGCCCGTGCTTGAGCCATCTGGCGTTCATGGTTTGTCCATAACTTGCGCTCGTAGTGTTTTGACAGGAACATCACGCAATAGCGCGCTGGGTCTTTGTAAACCCATGACAAGTAATCATAGAGATTTTTGCCCCAGAGATTGGATAACTCGTTTTTATCGTAAAAACACGAGTATCCTCCAGCTTTAAGCAGGTTTGCCAAAGCCTCGGCATACTCTCGATCTTCCCCTGCAAATGACAGTGCAACATCGTATTTTTGCATTTTGGGTACCTCTTGAATCCTTGCAAACGGAGTTTCCACACAACCCGCGATTCAGACGCTTTATTCTGCTTCTTACTCCTACAACGTGTCTCCACTACATATTAAATCATACCATGTTCACGCTGGTTTGTCAATTTCAATTTTGGGGAACTGTCTGAATCGCGGATTATGCGGATTACACGGATTTCGCGGATTCACACTCTGTAACATCAAGTTATCCGCTAAGTGGACAGTTTTGCTCCTACTACACCTGCGGTGGTGTACTGCCACCGTAAATTCGGGCCACTCCCTAAACCAAGATTGTGCTATAATACAATCTCACAGAAAGGAGAATTCCGATGGCGAAACGAAAACGAAGAACCTTCACGCCCGAGTTTAAAACCGAAGTTGTGCTTGAGGCACTTACGGGTGAAAGTTCCCAAGCAGAGCTCTGTAGACGACACAACCTCAGCGAAGACCAGGTCTCTAAGTGGAAGCAGCAGTTCCTTGAAAATGCTGTCAGTGTATTTACTTCCACGGATAAGCAATCCAGCGAGGATGCGGAGCGTATCGCTCACCTTGAACGCCTCGTTGGGAGAATGGCCGTAGCAATGGACATCCAAAAAAAAGCATTGACCTTTTTGAGTTGATCCCAGCCAAAGAGTGCCAAATCGTGGAGGCATTACGAATGGAACACTCGGTGCGAGACATTTGCGGGGTGCTGGGTATCACCCGGAGTAACCTCTATTATCACCCGAAACTCGACCCTTATGAAGAGGTCTTGCGAACGAGAATAGAGCAATTAGCTGCGACATATCCAACTTATGGATATAGACGTATCACGAAGCTGCTGGCGGCCGAAGGGCACACCGTTGGGCATAAGCGCGTCGCCCGGTTGATGAAAGAAGAGAACCTCTCGGTTGCTGTCAAACGTGCGTGTCAAACGACCCACTCCGCTGACGGTCCGCAACCGTGGCAAAATCGCCTGAAGACCCTTGAAGTCTGTCGATGCGATCAGGTCTGGGTCGGTGATATTACCTACGTCCACCTCAAGGGACGCTTCGTGTATGTCGCACTGCTTATGGATGTCTTCACTCGGATGATTCGCGGGTGGAACCTGAGTCAACACTTGACACAATCTCTGACCTTGCACCCCTTAGAGCAAGCTTTAGACGACAGGGTCCCGGAGATTCATCATTCCGATCAAGGCGTGCAGTATCTTTCAAAGGACTATATCTCACTGCTGAAGCAGCATGGCGTTGAGATTTCGGTCGCACACAGAGGACGCCCTTGGGAGAACGGATACGCTGAACGGTTGATCCGCACCCTCAAGGAGGAGGAAGTCCACCTCAATGACTATCAGACTGAAGTGCATACGCGTATTTAGGCCACAATTTCGCAAAGTTAAGATAAGGTTTTTCGTTGAAATTCCATA